>DATMPC010000106.1 GCA_035567895.1 Terriglobales bacterium
CAGCGAATCGACGCTCGAAGACGCGCTGATCGCGCTGCAGCAAAACGATGTGATCGCCTATGTGGTGCAGGTAACGGATGGGCCGCATGATAACTGCGACGTATTTCACATCTTCAGTGAAGGCAAGCTAAGAAAGCTGGCTGAAGAAACCGGAGGCCGGCTTATTGAAGCGCGTGGCATGAACAAAATCGCCGACGCCTTCGATCAGATTTCTGAAGAGCTGCACCATCAGTACAGCCTCGGCTATTATCCCGACAACACAAACTGGGATGGACGCTTTCGCAAGATCCAAATTGAGGCTCAAAACCATGGTGACCGCGTGACCGCGCGCAAGGGTTACTACGCGATCCCGCCTCAGCAAAGATAATCGGCGTTGACGTGCAAGAAACGGGATTGCCTGATCTGCCCCGTTTCAAATCGACAGAGATCCTAGAAGAAAAATAGGACGGGTCAGGAGCCTGTCGGAGATAGATTTTTGCGAACGAAGAATCAACAACTTACAAATAATCGAGTCTCTGTAAGTTATTGATTCCTGGTTCGGGAATCGTTCTCTCCGACAGGCTCTCAGGCTGTTCCTCTTTCTCCCATTGCTGTTGCGGGTGCCCATCGATAAGAACGAAGGGCACCCGCTGTGTGGGTTCAATAAAGGAAAACAGAACAAAGGGTACGGCACCCGGCATAGACGAAGCAATTTTCATGGCAGAGGGGTCGGAGGTTCAACTCCTTTCTCCCCGACCAATCAATCCCTCACGGCCATTACTTGACGATCAACGTGACGGGCATAGTTACCGGCTGTACGCTTGAATTGGAGCTGGTAGCAGTCATCGTGATCGTGTAGGTTCCGGACGGCGTTCCGGGCTGTGGTGGTGGTGGTGGCGGCGGTGGTGGCGGCGGAGCAGAACCTCCGCCGCAGCCGATGGAAAGCAGCACAACGAACGTGCCAGCCGCAAAGACCCACCGTGGAATGTGCCTCCTGGATCTGTCCCGAGCAGCAAGCAGAACCATTACCAGCAGGCAGATGGCCCACAGCGGCGCAGCGCGGACGCTGAAGTTGGTCGGAGGAAGCCAAAGCGTCGGCCAAGGCGCCGTTTGGGCATGGGCGGCGGTGGTAGTCACGGTCATCGTGGAAGAGCTGCCAAAAGCCGGGTTCGGACCGAAACTTGCCGTAGCCGCCGCCGGCAATCCGGCCACACTGAAGGTCAAATTGTCGGTGAAACCTGCCGTCCGCGAGATAGCTACGGTGTAACTTGTGCTGGCTCCGGCGGAGACGGTTTGAGAAGAAGGCGTGGCGGTCAGGGCAAAAGGGGGGCCCCCCGGCGTAACCGTAAAGCTGGCAGCGCTGGTCGCGGTCCCATCCAGCGTGGTGACAGTGATGAGACCAGTGGTAGCACCGAAGGGAACTGTCGCGGTGACCGTCCCGGAGTTGCTCACTGTGAATGTAGACACCTTTCCACCAAGCGAAACTGCCGCGGCCCCGGCGAAGTTTGTGCCGGTAATCGTCACACCCGTTCCAACCGGACCGTTGGCCGGCGTAAAGGAAGTGATGGCCGGCGTAACCGTAAAGCGGGTCGTGGTCTTCAAAGGCCCGCTGCCAGGCGTGGTGACGGTGATGGGGCCAGTGGTAGCCCCGGCGGGAACTGTCGTCGTGATTGTACCGGGAGGGCTCTCCGTGAAGGTAGCCGTCACTCCGTTAAACGAAACGGCCGTGGCTCCGGCGAAGGTCGTGCCGGTAATCGTCACACCGGTTCCAACCGGACCGAAGGTCGGCGCAAACGGGCTGAAGCTAATCCCTTCGAGGAAAGCTACGATGTCGTCGGCCGCGGTGGGCCCCATCGCGGAAATGTTGATCGGGCCGGAAAACGCCCCACCTGGCGAGGTGTTGAAGAAAGCCGAATTATAGAACGCGACTACATCTTGCAACGTGGCTGCGGAGCCGTCGTGGAAGAACGGACCCAGGTTGGCGACGTTGAAAAGCTGCCGGGTGATGAACGCACGCGACCCGCAGGGTGTGCTGGGCTCGCAGGGGAGATTGTCCATTCCAGCCGAGTCGATGGTCTGGTTCACCACACCCGTGTTGAATATCACTGAGTCGGCGAGAACCGTCCCGTTGTGGCAAAGCGAGCATTTGGCGGCGCCGGAAAAGGCATTAAAGCCTCGCTGTTGAGCGGCGGTGATCACGAACCGGTTCAAATTGAACTTATTTGGGTCGGTTCCTGCCGGGAACTCCTGCGCCCGCATGAACGCTTCCAGGGCAGCCAGCTCATCGGAGGTCGGCAGCCGGAAATCCGGGTCCGATCCACCGCTGTTCCGAGTCAGCGTCCGCGGGAAGTGCTGCTTGACGGCTGCCGTCGCGAACGATTGCAGGTCGCCGACGCTGCCGCTAAGTCCAAACGGGCCAAATCTTCGGTTCAGGTTCAGGAGGTGGGGAGACTTGCGGAACACGGGCGGGGTGGGCCCGGTGGGAAGAAACCCGTCGATGTTTTCCAGGATGAGGCCCCGTCCTTGGGGGAAGTTCACCGTGTCCGCGCTGGTCCTCATCCGCTTCGGATCTTCCAGGCCGAGCACAGTCGAACCGGAGCCGAGACTTCCTGCCGTTATGCTCGCGACGGTTCCCGAACACGAGTTGCTGTCGCTCACGGTGCCGGACAAGGCCGGGTTCATGCCGCCGTAGACAAGATACGTCGTTGGCGAAACCTGCGCCAGCACCTTGGCTGTCGCTGCCGTCGCTCCGCTTCCGCTCGTTATGATGCCCTGTAACGTACCGCTGCATGGCGTGCCGCTCGAAACCCCCGCCTGGTCCAGAACCAGCGTGTTGAGATTGAAGTCGAAGCCGGGATCGAAGCTGGACGGCTTTGTCTCTCCGACGAACAACAGATCGAACGTCGTGGAGACGGTACTGAATCGCGACTGGATATTGCTCGGCGGCAACGCGAAGTTCAGGCTCGCTACGTGACAGGTTCCGCAGGTCCGCCCATTGCCCTGGAAAGTCTCCCCGTTGAACAGATTCTCGCCCTGGGCGACTTGGGTGGCTACCGGGATGATGAGCGTCTTTCCCGCATCGTTCGTCGGTGTGGGTGTCGTATTGATCGCGAAATCGGAGTTAGGGACGGAGCCACAAGAGGTAGAGGTGCGCTTCAGGCTCACCGTCTTCATGATGGGAAGGGCGGCTGTCGGGGGACCTGCAATAACGACGCCGTTGCAGCCGCCGGAGTCGGTTCCGGTCTGGGCAGCAGGAAAGCTCCCGTAGGAAACGCAGTCGGTTCGTGAACCCGCATTGCTATTCAGCGGATTGTTCGTGAAGCACACCTTCCCGCTAAGGGGGCTCAGGAGCGGCGGCATAATGAAATCGGGAGTCGGTGCTCCAGTCAGGTTCGCAAAGTCCTGGGTCGCAATCAACTGCGGGTTGGCATCGAGGGGCACATCGTGCGGGAATTTGAACTTGCCGGTTTCTCTTCCCGCGGCGTCGAAGAACACAAGCATCGCCCTCGATTGAGTCTCGCCAGTCTGCGGGCCCCATAAGTTGCCACTCCCCTCCTGCTGGATGACGATGAATTGGATTTTGGAGTTGCCATTGACGCCGGCCATGATCTCCTGAATATGGTTCTCCTCGTTGGTCGCAACAGCGCGACTCGAAGACAGCAAAAGAACGCCGAGCGCCAGGGTATAGGTGAATTGCAGATTCTTGTTCCGGTTAGTCAAGTCCTTGGCCTCCCCTTTTCCATGTTCGTCATACATGCCAGGTGCTTGCAGTCGGGATTTCCATTTGCCTGAGTGACCTTTAGCGTTAGGGGGATGCTGCTGGAAGTCGAGCCGCTTGTTCCCGTCACCTCTCTCGAAGCAGTACGAGTCATCTGCACTTGCTCGGAAAGAAAACGAGCGAACTTTTACCACATTGGGATAGCGCTCGTCGATAACTAGAAAGTAACTAGGAAGGGTGGGCCACCCTAGTTCCCGTTTTGGTTGTTGCATGCGACTTCCATGTAACGGGTGGCGGGTGGCGCATCTGTGTTCTGCTTTCTGGCTGCAACGTCCAAAGAGTGGGTGCCGCACTCTGCGCGGTTGGCAGGGTGCGCAATCATCGGAAATTGCCTGCAACTCGCTTATCCTCGATGACGATGCAAGAACATGACCCCGAAGCGGCTGACCACGGCACCGAACGTATCGGCGGAGAAAGGCAGAGTCGGCGGAGGCAACTTCGAATTGTGCGTTCCGCAACCCAAGATGGTCTGCCGCTCGCTGAGCGGCGTCCACCATCTCAGGGCGCAGGATCTACCTCGAGACCTTGTCCTGGAAGCCCACAAGCGCAGCAATCGTTAAAGCCGGCTCTCCGGGCCCGGTAGCGATATCCAGAACTGCGTTTCCGCTGCCAATCAGCCCATCGTCGATGAGAGCCTGCGTGACCGGCGCAAACATCAGCCGGATGATTCCACGGTGCTTCTCCCAAAACGGGGCAGAAGCACGCCACGCGCTCACAACCTCCTGGTCGGCTGGCATCACAGCACCTCCGAGGCGCGGCATCATACCATTCCATTTCTCGTGAGTGCCGCGCCTCCGGCGCTCGAATCTCCAAACCAACATGAAACCCAGCCTTCCGGGACTGGGCTCACGTTTGGCCAGCCGGCCCTCCGGGCCTAGCATTCTGGAGTGCCCATCGATGGTCGTCTTTTTATACGGCGTTGTTTGAGACTCGACGACCTTGTCGTTGGACAACTAAATCTTCACCTCCATCTCCAACTGTTCCATCATTTCATTCAATTTCTGATTCGCGGCAGTGTGCTTGTCCTGCAAATCGGCAAGGTTTTTCCGAAGAGACGCGAGCCCATCTTCTTCGCGGTTCAGTTCGTTCGTATAACGCTGGGCTAGCGAGCGCACTTCGGTGCCGCCTTTGAGGGCCGAGAGATTCTCGCGAAGACGCTTCTGGTCTTCGAAGATGGAGTTGATCTTGCCCTGTGTGGCCGTGATCTGCTGGGCGTAGCCTGCGATCTCATCCTTTTGCTGCATGATCGGGCGAAGCGCGTTCTCGAGCTTTTGGTTCATCCAGCCCTGGTGGGCGAAGAGAGTGATCTGGTCCGGGGTCAAATTGCTGAGCAAGTAATTCGTGCCCAAGGAGTGGACCTCTTCGAATTCGAGTGAAGAAGTTTTTTCCGGCTCAACCTTGAGGCGGAACCGATAAGCGGAGGCGGAGGTTTCTTCAGGTTTGGCACCTTCCGCAAGCTTCCATCCATTCCGCTCCGGATGCTCAATGATTACTTCGCGCTCAGCGCTGTCCTGATTGCGAACCGTGTACGTGTGATGCTGGCGCTCCTGCGACTCCTGGTACATCACGCCGCGATGGATACGGACGAGCGTGGTTAGTTGTCCCTCGCCCTTGACCTCCGGTTTCACCTGCACGGCAGGATCGGCAGCATACGAGATGAGGCGCTTCTCGTTTGGACGGATCGCATCCATCAACCCTTCTCCGGCGAAGGTCTGCGCTTCTTGAATGCTGAAGGTTCCACCATCTAGGGTGAGTCCGCTGGAGTTTGTGAGCCACAGCGCACGCAGAGGTCGTGGTCTTCCGGGACTCCAAAGCGTGACCTTCTCAGCGTCGACTCTCGCCTGCAGAATCGGAACCAAAGCGGATTGATTTTTGTGTATGGTGACCGGCTGCTTGATCCGGTACTCGAATAGGTCGCCTATGTCCTGAGTAACGGCGGTGCTTATTTGTTGCTCCATCGCGGAAATCATAGTGGAATCCGATTTGAATATTCCGCCTCCGAAGCCTGATCCGGTGCCGATCGGTCCGCCGGTCGCCTCTACAGCTAGGCTCTGCGTACTCCCGTGGATCGCTGGTGGCCTGTTTAATTCTGCGTAATTCTCCAATCGATCATTGCTACTTGTGAGGCGGTCAGCTTTGCTGGCAAGTCCCATTTGCTCGTAAAGCGTCGCGTCATGCGTTTGGGGAGTCAGCAAGGCAGTAGTTGGTAGACCGATTTCGGGTCTGCGCGTGTAGTAAGGCTGAGAGATATTCTCGATAAAGCTCTGCGGAGCTCCGGCAATCAAAGCGAGTTCGACGTTGTCCCAATCCTCCCCAACCGTGTTATCCACTACGGCCCAGCCTTGCAGTAGAGGCTTTTGCTTTGCGTCGCCGGGCAGCACGATGCGATAAGTGCTTTTCCAAACTGGGACTTCGCTGATGTAGCTGACCATCAGCTCGCGATCCCCGCTTCCTTCCGCAGAGATCGCCATCTTGCGTACATCAGCTGCGCGAGTGGATGCGATGAGCGACAGATATCGACCGACTTCCTGATTTACATCGTGCTCCAGCAGATGAATGCTCGTTGCCGGAGTAAGGCGGAAGGTGCGCAGCTCGCCGGAATCGGTGATGACCGAAAGCTCGGTATGAGGTGTGATTTGCTTCGAGCTCTCTTTGTCCTCATCACTGGACGTTGAGTTAACAGTTTCGACGCTAAGCAACCGACCAATCGCCACGGCTCCGGCGTTGCGAATTTCGACTCGGGCTCCGCGAAGAGCATCAAGGAATTCGGCAGTCGTTGTTTTTTGTCCAATGGGAATTTGCAACGCATTCAGCCGCTGGTCGAGCGGAGCGGTTGAGTTGTAGCTCACATCGGCGATGCGTCCACCGTTGAGGTCAATGGCGGTGAGCGACTTCAGAACATCGTTGAGCTGTGCTGTGGTAAACGCGATCGTGACGGTCTGATTTCCGCGCACGCGGCCATCGTGCTGAAAGTAGCCGACGCCGTTCTTGTAGAGCGCCACATGTCGAACCGGGAGTCGATCGGTCACGGTTGCACCCGGAGTCGCAATCACCGAATTTCCTGTTGCCACCGATATCGCCTCGGTTCGCGTGTGAGCGACACGCTGGGCGACCATGGTTCCGACATTCGAAACGAAGAATCCCAACAGCAGGACGAGGCGATAGTTCATAAAGGACCTCCAAATAGAGTTAATCCGGCGGCTTGGGAGAAAGGTTACGCAGCCTTATGTGATAGACACCCGAGTTGATGGTTCTTGCAGTGCGAAAGATGAGAGCTAGGGCTCACAGTTCGGCTTTTTGAACCGGAAGAGTCTCTTAATGTGCCCCGAAAACTGCAATTTAGCGCCCCAAAAAGCCGTCTAAAGTGCCCCAAAAAGTGACTTGCTTCTCGCTCAAAACGGACCTCTTTTGCTGCTGATCCAAGAGCTTCAGGCAAGGCTGGCCAAGAGTTCAGGAAGAGCCAACCGAACCTTATATATGCAATGCAGTTTTGGATGACTTTCGGCGCCATTTGAGAATTTCGCATTAGAGGCTCGTAGGCGAGTCGGGGGAAGCGAGTGGCTATCCCCCTACACTGAACGGCTAATGGCGAATCAAAAGGGAAAGTAAATCGATTTATCTTCGCCCTTACGCCAGACTCTGACTTCGACCCCAGATTTTTTCGAGCGACTTTCCAAGATCTCCGCTCCGCGGGGAGAAACCTTCAGCAAAGTTCACAACAAACGCGGGAAATCGAGTAGCGGGTTTTCAGTTCATTGCTGCCAAAATGGAGTGATGTGAATCGAGGGGCAATCGCCGAACAGGTTATCGCTGGTTGCGTGCGAGGTTCGCATCTTCCAAATTACGTATTTTCTGCTACATACAGCCATTTTCCGTTGAGCCTGCCCTAATCCCCGTTCACTGATTTGTAACCCCCGTTCAGCGTTTCTTGGTTGGGAGGACCGGGAAGCTGCCCTTAGGATGAAGCTGTTGTCGTGTAACTCACCGCAGTTCTGTAGCGATCAGCAGTAAAAATCTAGCGCCGCCCCCAAGGTGCAGTTCCGCGGCGAGGAGCACATGGATGCCGAAAGCCATTAAGTATGTTGAGAAGGCAGTCACAATTGCCGCCAACGGAGCATGGCAAGTATTCGACAGACTCAACAGCTTTAAACCCAACCCGTCTTTCACGCCGAAGTGGTCGGATAAGCCCCTACTAAAGTCCTACGAAAAGCAGAAACCGCCGCTGGGATGGCCCCGCACAACTGACTCTCTTTGTCCGAAATGCGTTCCTGAAATCCGCCAGCAGATCGTTGACGGCAAATTGCCCCACGAGATTCTTCTGAACGAAAAGGCGGGTGAGATCAAAGCTCAGATCATCGAGCGCGACGGCAAGATCCTGATGGTGAAGGATTGCCCGAAACATGGCCACTTCGAAGACGTAATGGCCATCGACACCCAGTTCTTCCGCCACCTCGAAGAAGTCTTTCCCGGCCGCGATATCCGCGCGCACAGTGACGAAAAGCTGCACAATCACGGGACATCGACGATCAAGCACGGCCGCGGATCGGTGCTAACAATCGACCTCACCAACCGCTGCAACATGATGTGCGATCCCTGCTTCATGGATGCCAACCAGGTTGGATTTGTGCACGAGCTGACGTGGGACGAGATCAAGACGATGCTCGACAACGCGATCTCGATCAAGCCGCGTCGTCAGATGTCGGTTCAGTTCTCCGGTGGTGAGCCAACGCTTTCACCGTACTTCCTCGACGCTGTCGCGTACTCGCGCAAGGTTGGCTACAACTCGGTGCAGGCCGCCAGTAACGGAATTGAGTTTGCCAAGAGCGAAGAGTTCTGCCGCCAGGCCGCAGAAGCCGGCCTGCGTTACGTTTATCTCCAGTTCGACGGAATCGGAAACGCCGCCAATTCGCACCGCAAGGTCGGCAATCTCTTTGACGTAAAGCTTAAGGCGATTCACAACCTGCACAACGCCGGCGTAGAAATCGTTCCAGTCACCACGATTGTCAACGGCATCAACAACGAGCAGGTAGGCCGCATTATCCAGTTCGCGCTCGACAATCCCAAGACCATCAGCTTCCTCAGCTTCCAGCCGGTTTCGTTCACTGGCCGGGACGAGGAAGTCACCGACGAGCGCCGCATGGCGCAGCGTTACACGCTTTCCCACCTGGCACACGACGTGAAAGACCAGGTCGGGCTGGGTGAGCCGTCGCGCGACTGGTTCCCGATTTCGTTTATGAGCACATTCTCCGATTGGGCCGATTTGGTACACGGTCCGAACGCTGATTGGGGACAGCTATCTTGCGGATGCCATCCGAACTGCGGAATCGGCACGGCAATGATGATCGATAAAGAGACCAAAGAAGCGGTCCCCGTCCCCGCATTCCTGAAAATGGAACGGTTCGCGAAAGACGTTGCCAGGATCAACGACGCTGGCCGCGGCCGCTTCCTTTCCGTTCTGGGAATGGCGCTCGCGTTGACGCGCAACTACGATCCGTTCAAGTCCCCGACGCACTTCAAGATGAAGGACTTGCTCCAGAAGTTTGACAAGTCTTTCGGTGCCAGCAAGAACGCCGACAAGAAGTACGGCAGCGTGAAAGGCGAGCGCACGTTGGAAGATATCGAGAAGCGCCGCAAAGACCGCTGGAACTTCCTCTTCGTTGCCGGAATGTGGTTCCAGGATCTGTTCAACTACGACTTCCGCCGCACCGAGCAGTGCATCATCCCGTACGCCACGCAGGAAGGTGAAATCTCCTTCTGCGCCTATAACACCGGCGTGGGCTGGCGAAACATCATCGAGAAGATGCACATGACGGCGACCCTCACCAAGTGGTACGACGAGCACGGCCGTCACGAGATCTTCGCAGGCGGCAAGAATGTTGGCCTCGAAGACTCTTCGCACAAGCTCAAGCTCGTGCAAGAGCATGTGAATGCTGCCGCGAATACTACTCTCGACGAGCTAGGTATCGCCAAGAATTCGCGTGAAGAGAAGATTCGCGCCCGCGACGCCAAGCTAAAACAAGGCGCCGAGAACGCTCGCATGATGGCGCTCTATCGCAAAGAAATCCTGAAAGAGCAGGCGCCGGAAGGTGGATTCATTCCAGTATCAAACCTGATCGCGCCGGCTCCCAAGAAGATCGCTCAAGAGGTCGCCGAGACTGAAGAGCCCGTCCTGGGAGATTAAGTCCAAGCAAGTTTCTTCCTCTGATGTAGTCCTCACTCAAGGCCGCCTAGTAAGGCGGCCTTTTTGTTTCAATTTGACGTTTGGACCTTTAGGTGAACTGAACAATCTTCTCGTTGACTACTCCGCTCCCTGTTCTTCCCTCGGCGCGTGATGCGGCAAGGCCTGCGGCATCTCAGAGACGTTCCAGGCCCAGGCCGCGAGCAGGCCTGCTCCCTGATTGATCTCGTCGGGAATTACTTTGTCGAACGTATCTGCCTGGCTGTGATGTGCCTGCCCATAATGGTCCGGTTTTTGCAAACCAAAGTATGCCGGCACGCCTTTGTTGAGGAACTCCACGTGATCGGAAGAGCCATAGTAGCGGGTATCTAACGCATCCAGCCCGAAGAGTTCCTGCAGTGGCTGATAGATCTCCTGCATTAACGGAACAGTTTCGTACTGATTTTCGAGGACAATCGTGAACACTTTGGCGGTTCCGAGGTCGAGAATCAGAGCTGCATCTATTTTGGGAATCTCGGCTTCATGGTTCTTCACGAAGAGTTCAGCTCCAGTTCCGCCCTCCTCCTCACCTGTGAAGAGAATGAAGGTTATAGTTCGCTTCGGTTTCCAGCCAAGCGCACTCAGTGTGCGGGCGGCTTCCAGCGTGGCCATCGCGCCGGTACCGTTGTCGATCGCGCCTTGGCCGAGGTCCCAGGAATCGAGGTGTCCGCCGACGATTACGCGTTCTTCCGGATGTTCACTGCCCTTTATCTCTGCCACGGTAATTGAAGTCTTCGCCGGATTCGGGCTGAACGTGCCGGTCAAATTGATCTTCATCGACACTGGCCCACGCTGCAGCAGGCGATAAATCAAGCTGTAATCCTCGTGCGCGAGGAACGCAGTCGGAAGCCGCGAAGGCTGATACCGGCTGAAGGCGGTCATATTGAACAGCGAATCGCGCTTACCGCTATCTATCAGCACAACCGCTGCACCCGCGTCGGCTGCGGCCTGCATCATCTGCTGACGCTCGCGAAAACGGGCACGCGCTCCCGCATTGGGGACGCCGCGTCTCGGAGGAATCACGGCGTCGTAGGCATTGTTCGGGATTTCGTTCTCTGGAGAAAGCTCTGCAGGCGGGCGCGTCATGATGATTGCACCCTTCAGCTTGGACTTCTGCTTCTCTACGTCGGAGGAGTTAGCCAAGTTCAAAAAGATCACGTTTCCAGTAACCGCACCATCTGTGGCTTTACTCCATCCGGCGGAGCGGATCTCGATCGGTCGTGTGAAGGGAGCTGTGATTTCAGCTGTATCCTGCCCACGCGTCCACGCATGGGGAATCTCAGTGGTTTCGAGATGGGCGTCGATGCCGTAGTCCTTGAAGCGCTGTAGTGTCCAATCGCTGGCGCGGTTCATTTGTGGCGATCCAGTCAGGCGCGGTCCAATTTCCGTAGTGAGGTACTCGAGGTTCTTCATCAGCTCGGAGTGCGCCTTCACTTCGTCGACTATTTTCTGGTCCGCCTGCTCCATTGCAGTTCTGTACGCCCGCTTTTCATCGTCGGTGCGGGTTGTAGTTGGTGTGCTGGACGGAGCTTGGGCTATAAGTTGTGCTGCGATGAAGGCGATCGTGGCTAGCAAGAAAGGGAAGGAAATTGACCGCTTGCGCGGGAGCAATAGACTCATCAGTTCTCCGGAACAATTTGATGACAAGAGACTGATTAGGGTAGCAGATAGGGAACAGGAGACAGTGAACAGGAAGGCGCATGGGTTTCCTGTTCCCTGTCCCCTATAACCTCTTCGCTAGCCTTTACTGTCCAGCAGTCGCGCGAATAGGAGTCTGCTCGCTTCCCGCATCTTCGAAACTGAAGTGCGTCGAAATGTTCGGATATTCCGTGTGATTCAGTTCGACATACGGATAGACAAAGTAGTTCAAGGGACCCCCGTCCTGCTTAGGCGAGAGAATTAAGTCGCGGCCGACGGAGAATTGCACGCGATTGTCATCCCAGTGTCCGAAGAAGAACTCGCGCTGTTCGGGATGCTTCCATGCTTCGGAGATATCTACCGGAATCCATCCGCGGTCTTTGGTGTAGAAGTCTGCCCAGCAATGGTAGCCAGCAACGTCTCCCTCGTGTTTGTCTGCCGGAATCGGGAAACCGATCTCGAATCGCGAAGGAATGTGTTGCGAGCGCGCCATCGAGATGAAGAGGGAATGGAAGTCCGTGCAGTTCCCGCGCTTGGCATTACAGGCGTACAGGGTGTCGCCGTGTCCCCATCCGGTGCCGCTCTTGTCGTAACGCATGTTAGCGAGCACGTACTCGTAAATGGCGCGGCCCTTCTCATAGTCCCCGCCTTTGACTTCCGAAACTTGCTTAACTGCAAGCTCCGCAGGCAATCCGGTGGTCGGAACTAGCTTGTCGGGAGCGAGAAGACGTTTGAATTCGGCTGCTTCCAAGCCAGCTCCACCGGCTGAACTTTGGCGCCGAACGACATCGTAGACGATATCGAAAGCGTACTCGTCCTTGGCTGCATTGGCTGTCTCCGCGTAAAGCATTTCGTTGCCGTATTCACTTTCGTGAGTCTGCTTTAAGGCAAGGTCCCCTTTTTGGGAAATCATCCTCACTTTCTGGAACTCATTTGAATATGCCATGGGAATCCATACGCGTAACGGCGCGCCCGGATGGGTATTTCGAACTGTGAACGCGTAATGAAAGGTGAAGTGGCGCTCCGGACCGGCAGTCTGTGCGGGCGCTGACACGACAAAGAGCGCCAGCAAGAGAACTACGCAAACGAAGATTTTCATAGATTCTTCCTTTTCTTTCTTGACGTGACGATGTGAATTGTGACGACAACCCGGGCGTCAGGAAGGCTAGCTTCAGGTGAAGCCGGAAAAGGAAGGCATGGTACTTGCTCGCAAAAATGTTAATCCTCGCGCGCCTGTCATGCAAACGGCAACGGGCAACCGGCAATAGGCAATAGGCGATTGGCTCTGTATTCTGCTTTGTCACCCAACCTTTGGATTGCGTTTGAAGACTGAGATCCGTGTTCGTGGACTTTATTAATTGCTTCTTGATCAATTACTTCTTGCAAGGTTTTCGCCTATTGCCGATCGCCTATTGCCTATTGCTAGCGCAAAGCGCTCACGCTCAGGGCAACTACGAGATCCAGGTCTACGGCTCCGATACTGTGGACCCGGGCACGACTATGATCGAGCTGCACAGCAACTACACAGTCTCGGGAACAAAAGCCGCCGCTGGTAGCCGTTTTGCCGAGGATGGTACTGAACCTACCCACCACGCGCTACACGAGACCATAGAAATTACCCAGGGATTCACCGACTGGTTCGAAACCGGGTTCTACATTTTTACAAGCGCGCACAGCGGATTCGGGTACGAGTGGGTAGGCGATCACATTCGTCCCCGCGTTCGCGTTCCAGAAAAATGGAATTGGCCTGTCGGGGTGAGCTTGTCAAACGAGATCGGATATCAGCGCGCCCGTTTCTCACCAGACACGTGGACGTGGGAGATTCGTCCGATCGTAGATAAGCAACTCGGGCCGTGGTACCTGTCGTTCAATCCAACGCTCGATCGCTCGTGGCACGGACCAAGCGTGAGCAAAGGCGTCGAATTCTCACCTAACTTCAAGGTCGGCTATAACGTGACTAAGCAGGTCTCAGCCGGATTCGAGTACTACGGCAATTACGGAAATCTCACGGGTTTCGATCCATTCAGGGAACAACAGCAGGATTTCTTTCCATCCATCGACCTAAATGTCTCACCGAAGTGGGAATTCAATTTCGGTGTTGGAATCGGTGTAACTCGATCCACGGATCACCTGATCGTGAAGGGTATTGTGGGACGCCGCTTCTCGTTCGGCAGGTCCCACAAGTAGAAGCCGCACAACTAACCGTTATCCGACTCTCTGCAGCGCTCTGCCGAGTCGCTCATGATCGGTGTCTTCCAGGCCAATGAAGCGGAAGCCCAGCTCAGAATGGGCGCCTTTTCCACGCTCATCCAAGAATTCAATCAGTCCACGAATTTTGCCGAGTGACGTTGAAATCTCGATTTCTCCGAGCGTGCCGCGCCGAACCTTCTTATCGAGGAGTGCGCAGCCGCCCGTCATAGACAGGCGCAATAAACTGCCTTTTTGTAGCTGATTTTCCACTCGGAAATTGGCTGGTTCGGGTCTACGGAATGATGTCCTGGGGGAACGAATCGAGGAGTGAAGCTTGGGGAAATGGGCCATGCCCAAGAAATGTAGCTGGCGACGTGCAAGCCCAAAAGATTACTGAAGGCCTTGTGGCGGAGGGCTGGGTACAATGGCCCGGTGCTTAACCAGCCTTGAGCTTTCGAGTATGAGACTTGAAGCTGTTTGGACGACGGTTTGCCCAATCCCAAGGAACTGCTAACAAAGGGCTTGCGTACACGTCTTCTGGGTGAACAGGAGGAGACGGCCAAATGACAACACGTTTGACTCGCTACATGGGAATTGCCGCCTTGGCGATGGCGCTGGGAGTGGCCGGATGGGCACAAGATCAAGGCACAGACAATGGCCGCGAGTTTCACTGGACGGGCAAGCTATCACCGGATCAGGTGGTCGTGATCAAAGACATCAATGGGGATATCGACGCGACTGGTTCCTCGAATAGCGATCAGGTGGAAGTGAGCGCAATTAAGAGCGGCGAGGGCGCACAGGATATCAAGATCCAGGTCGTGAAGCTCAACGATGGAGTGATGATCTGCGCGTTGTACCCGGGCTTTTTCAGCTCCGACAATTGCGAGTCCAATTCGCATTTCGGCAACAGTCACAATAACGCCAAGGTCGACTTTACGATTCGCATGCCCCAGAACCTGCGTTTCGTCGGCAAGAACGTGAACGGCGGGGTCCGCGCTATGTCGATGGGCCGCTACGTTGAAGCCGACAGTGTGAACGGTAGCATTCGTATCTCCACGCAAAGCTGGGCCTCTGCCAAAAGTGTGAACGGATCGATTCAGGCGAGGATTGGGCGGGCGGACTGGTCCGGAGACCTCGAGTTCAAGACTGTCAACGGCGGCATCAAACTGGAGCTGCCCACAAACCTGAGCACGGAACTAGATTTCAGGAGTGTCAACGGACATCTCGAATCCGACTTCCCGCTAACCATGCAAGGCAGCAGCGGAAAACATTCCGTCCACGGCACGATTGGCAGCGGCGGGCGTTCACTAGATCTCAAGACAGTCAACGGCAGCGGAGAGCTTCGCAAAGAAGCGATTTGATCTTAAACACGAGGACTGGCCTGCAACTCTAGTTAGGGACAAAAGACCTTGCCAGAAATCCGCAGCCAAAAAGAAGAAACAGGCAGAATAACAGGGGATTTTTTGATTCGACGTTGAAATCATCGAATTCTGCCCAGAATGCGCAAATTTCGGTCAGAACCAGGGAGTTAACAGGGAGTTCTGTGGATTTCTTCGCAAGGCGCTGTCAACAAAGCGCTTGGATCGGTTTGGCGCGGGATTCAAAAAAGTAACAGGGAGCTATCAGGGAGCTTGGGCTGTTGTGGCCGCTCTTTCCGGGCTTGTACAAGCAACATCGCGATAGAAAAACAGCTTGGGTGTGTCGATTCGAACGAACAACGTTCGACGTAGAGATAAGCCAAATTTTTTTGGTCCAGAAGAGACCGCAAACGTTGTTGCCCGTTAAGAACGCATGAAGATGAGCGTTTTCGAATGGGAGAACTGGCAACCAGCTGGTTTGTCTTGATTTACCGGAAATGATTCCCCTTCAGTGCGTATTTTTACAAGAAACGTGATTAACGTCTGGCTAGAATCTTCAGTCGAATAACCTTGGCCTCGCTTTTCTCGGGAGAGATGCAAAATGACGCTGAGCCGATTTGCCACAAAAAACGCCTTTCGCAATCGTCGTCGCAGCTTAATCACGTCGATTAGCATCGCTTTCTCGCTGCTTCTCCTGACGCTGCTTATGAGCGTCTATCGTGGCTTCTATATCGATCAGGGACCCCCCGAGTCAGCCTTGCGGCTGGTTACACGCCATAAAGTCTCTCTCGTCTTCTGGCTTCCGTCGTATTACCGCGAGAAGATGCGAACTATTCCTGGGGTGGTGCACATAAGCCCATGGAACTGGTTTGGTGGAATTTACAAGGACGACAAACCCGAGAACACATTCGCCCAATTCGGCGTCGATCCGAACGAAATATTCGACGTAATGAAAGACAGCCGTGTGCCGCCCGACCAGCTCGAAGCTTTCAAGCACGATCGCGCTGGGGCAGCGGTGAATAGTGCGTTGGCGAAGAAGCACGGATGGAACCTCGGCGACAAAGTGATCGTCAAGGGGACGATTTATCCCGTCAACCTTGAAATGAACATCCGAGCCATCTACGACACAGATAACGCCTTCGACACGATGCTGTACAACATTGAGTACATTGAACAAGCCCTTCCCCGGGTCAAAGGACGTACCGGTACCTTCTACACGCTCGTTGATTCGCCTGAGCACACGGTAAGCGTCGCCAAAGCTGTCGACGAGATGTTCGCGAACTCGCCGCAACCGACGAAGACGGAAACGGAGAAGGCTTTCGGGCTTAGCTTTGTAGCCCAACTTGGGAATGTGAAGCTCTTTATCCTGAGCATCTGCGGCGCGGTAGTATTCGCGATCCTGCTGGTTTCAGCGAATACCATGGCCATGAGCATTCGCGAGCGTACGCGCGAAGTGGCAGTCCTGAAGACATTGGGATTCACACGCGGGACGATTCTCTCAATTTACGTTGGTGAGGCGGTGACGATCTCACTCCTTGGCGGTCTGCTTGGCGCGACTGGGGCCACCTTGTTACTGATTGCAGCTTCGAAAGCGCCAAACGGAACCTTCTTCACTGGATTCAAAGTGAATGCTCCCACATACCTGGCGGCGTTGGCAGTGGCGGCGCTCGTGGGCTTTCTAAGTGCGGTCTTTCCGTCGTACCAGGCCTCGCGGCGGAACATTGTTGATGGCCTGCGGCACATCGGATAAGAGGACACATGGCAATTCCAATCACGTATAACATCCGCAATCTTCGGCTCCGGTTGGGCGCCACCATGATGACCGCTTTGGGAATTGCGCTCACCGTTGCCGTAGCTGTGTTCATCATGGCTCTCCTGGCGGGATTAAAGAAGGCGTTCGTCAGCAGCGGTGATCCGCTCAATGTTCTGGTGCTGCGCAAGGGCTCGCAGGCGGAGCTACAGAGCGGGATCGATCGTGAGGCTTACGGAGCAATTCGGTACCTGCCGGGAATAGCGAAAGATAAGTCCGGCGAACCATTAACTTCGGGCGAAGTCGTGGTCGTCATCGTGATACCGCGCAATGACAACACGGGCGAAACTAACGTCACCGTCCGCGGCATGTCGTCCACCGGCTTTGAACTTCGCCCCAAAATACAACTGATTGAGGGGCGTTGGTTTAATGCGGGGCAACGCGAGATCGTCGTCAGCAAATCGATTGCTAAGCGGTTTCGCGATGCCGCGATTGGGGACGAGCTCTTTTTTGGTAAGGGCAAGTGGAAGGTAGTTGGCGTGTTCGACGCCGGCGAGACGGCTGCGAGTTCGGAGATATGGGCGGATGTGAACCAGATGGGGTCCGATTTTGAACGCAGTGCCGCTTTCTCGTCCGTACTCGTACACGCCACAGATTCGATTGCAGCGCAGTCGCTGAAGAATCGAATGAACGACGACCAGCGTTTGCGGCTCGATGCATTCATGGAGCCGGACTACTATGGCGAACAAACGAAGTCGGGCAAACCGATTCAATTTGTAGGAACGATCGTCGCCTTTGTTATGGCGATTGGATCGTGTTTCGCAGCCATGAACACGATGTACGCCGCGGTTGCGTACCGTAGCCGCGAGATCGCGACGCTGCGAATCGTCGGCTTTTCGCGGCCCAGCATCATCACTTCGTTCGTGATCGAATCGGTCCTTTTAGCCTTGATAGGAGCGGCGCTGGGTTTGATCCTGATGTTGCCCTTTAACGGCCTCACGACTGGAACGGCAAATTCGCTGACCTTCAGTGAAACTGTCTTTAGCGTTCGAATCACCTTCGCGGTGCTAATGACCGCAATCGCATTTGCCGTGACCATGGGATTGTTCGGCGGAATTGCTCCTGCCTGGCACGCATCGCGGGGAGAGATCCTTGCAGCATTGAGAGACTAGAAAACCGATGGCGCTCGAGACAAAATACGGCGATCTGCACAGCTTGCGGATCGACCGCACACAAAAGGAACCCGACGATCCGAAGTGGTCGAAGCGATTCATCGTCGCCGGCGTTGGCGCGATCGTTTTGCTGGGAATTGTCGCGCTGGCCGTGCGCCTGTTTTCGTCTTCAATTCCCGAAGTGCAAACTGTGCGGGCTAACCCCGTGACTTCCTCGTCTAATACCGGCGATACCGTACTGCAGGCGGCGGGATATATCGTTGCTCATCATACGATCAGCGTGAACTCGAAGGTCACCGGCCGAATCGCCTGGATCGGAGTGGAAAAAGGCGACAAAGTGAAGGCCGGGCAGGTGCTGGTCCGATTGGAGGACCAGGAGTTCCGCGCTCAGGCAGACCAGGCCCGCGGGGCGGTGAGCATGGCCAAGGCTCGACTGCAACAGCTTGAAAACGGCTCACGTCCGGAAGAAATCGACCAGGCCGGCGCGAATCTCGACGAAGCGCGCGCCAATCTCGCGAATGCGAGGGCGACGCTCGAGCGAACCAAGCCATTGGTGGAACAGGGAGTCTTCTCCCGCCAGCAGCTTGACGATGCGCAGGCGAAATATGACTCCGCGCAACAGCGCGTGCAGTCATTAGAGAAGAGCTACCGTTTATCCAAGATCGGCCCACGCCAGGAGGAGATTTCAAATGCTCGAGGCGCGCTGGAACAGGCGCAGGGACAGCTCGCCTATGCCCAATCGCTCCTCGATGCTACGCAGATTCGTGCTCCCGTATCGGGAACGATTCTGGAACGCACTGCCGAGAAGGGCGAGCTTGTTACTGCGCAGTTTGCATCTGGAGCTGACACGGGCGGACCTCGCGGATCGGTGGTCACGCTCGCCGATCTGACGGACCTACAGGTGGAGCTAGACATTAGTCAGAACGATTTCGCCAAGCTGAGTCCGACGCAGAAAGCTGTGCTCTCAACGGACGCGTATCCGGATCGCGAGTACAAGGGCCAGATCAACGAGATCGCTCCGATGGCGAACCGGCAAAAAGCCACGCTGCAGGTAAAAGTGAAGGTCCTCAACCCGGATGATTATCTCCGCCCGGAAGAGAACGCCAATGTGCGTTTCGTCGGTGATGAAAAGACTAAAGGCGCTGGGATAGTGTCATCGGGCACAGTTGTTCCGGCGAGCACAGTGCACGACAACGGCGGAAAGCGGGTTGTGATCATTGCCTTCAATGGTCGTGCCGCGATGAGAGAAGTGAAGGTGCTCAGCCAGCGCAGTGATGGGTACTTAGTCGATGGACTTACTGGAGGCGAAGACATCATTGTGAACGCTCCAGCGGACTTGAAAGATGGCGACAGAATAAAAGTAAAGCAATGAGTCAGTACCGGCGGCGGGAGCCGCTGGGTTAGTCGTAGCCTCTATGAAGAAGTTGCAGTCACACCCAGCGGCTACCACTGCCGGTACTGATTACTCCAAGACTCAAAGGACGATCCTTGTGCCTCAAGCAGCAGAAATGAAAAGTGCACCGGTGGCGACGAAGCTCGTGCAAGCGAACCATGTAAGCAAGATCTTCACACGCGATACCTTTGAAGTGAAGGCGCTCGACGATGTTTCCATCGAGATCGCCGAAAAAGAGTTCATGGCGCTCATGGGACCTTCCGGGTCCGGCAAGACGACACTACTGAACATGATCGCGGCCATCGATCGACCCACGGCAGGAGAATTACTCGTGCAGGGCGAGAATGTCTTCCGCTACAGCGACAAGAAGATCGCCGAGTGGCGTAATCGGCACATCGGCTACATCTTCCAGACCTTCAACCTGATTCCGGTCCTCACGGCGTTTGAAAATGTCGAGCTACCACTGCTGCTCACCAAGCTCAACAAGAATGAGCGTCGCGATCACGTAATGACCGCGCTCACGCTGGTCGGCCTGGGCGACCGCGTTCACCATTTGCCAAAACAACTTTCCGGAGGACAGGAACAGCGCGTCGCAATAGCTCGTGCCATTGTCACAGATCCCACACTGTTGCTCGCGGATGAACCCACCGGCGATCTCGACAGTCACTCCGCCGCCGAAGTGCTCGAGATCATGAAGCGTCTAAACGAAGAGTTTGGAAAGACCGTGGTGATGGTTACACACGATCCAAATGCTGCCGCATACGCCCATACAACGCGGCATTTGGAGAAAGGGATGCTGCTGCCTGGTTAGGTAGGCCGCGTTTCTACGACTGGGCGGAGGCCATCAGGGTCGAGATTCCATGCGGGCGACTGTTGAATCTACCGAACCATGTAGACACTGTCTAATGGACACTGTCATCCGCCAGGCCGCCGCCTACCTGTCAGTGTTCCGTTAACGCGGATGCGGCCTGGGGGATCTGCTGTTTGATCACTAACGCAACAGCAGATCCCCCACGCGCAAGAAATGAAGTTTCGATGTGAAGGTGCTGTCGCTGCGGCGCGTGGGATCACAGTTCCAAAAGGGGACATGTCCGACGAGTCATACGCTGAAAGCGACCTAGCGCCAACCCTTAAGCTCGTTCTGGGAGAGTGGCTCGAAGAACTTGGAAGTGACCTTGAACTTGCCCCGCAGGATGTCGAGGCGGCGTTGGTTCGGAGCTTGAGCGACAGGAACGATCTTTGCTACAACTCTTTTACCTATGGCGATTAGGATCTCTTCCCCGCGCTCAACCGGCTCGATCAGTTCTGACAGATTTGCCTTTGCTTGATGAATGGTTACTCTGGGCATCTGGTACCCTGCTAACTACGGCAATTTTGGATAATCACCCGAGTGTTGCGAGCACGCGACTCAAGATCCCGGCATTAAGAATTTCCTTGGCGATGCCATGGTGGGCGGTGTAGGACTCGAACCTACGACCTCCTGCGTGTGAAGCAGGCGCTCTAACCAACTGAGCTAACCGCCCACATAAATAGCGGTAACACCAGCATAACACGCTACTTGCAACACGCACTGCGTGCGTTTCCACATGCCTGCCCATCGTTTTCGAGCGCGAGCAAGAAAGCGTCGCGTCATGCAAAGGGGCGCGCATCACCTCGGCACAATCTGTCTCCTGACTGTAGTCTATTCATCAACGAGTCCAAAATCTGCGAGTCCCAAATGAAAGAGTTGAATCGGTGTGGATGGGCGAAGAGCGACATCATGGTGCGGTATCACGATGAAGAGTGGGGTGTGCCGCTGCACGATGATGGAATGCTCTTTGAGTTTTTGTGTCTGGAGGGCGCGCAGGCGGGACTGAGTTGGGAAACGATTCTGAAGAAGCGTGAGAACTATCGTAAGGCGTTTGACGGCTTCCGGCCCGAGATCATCGTGAAGTACAACCAAAAGAAGATCGCTGACCTGCTTGCCGATTCGGGAATCGTGCGCAACCGGATGAAGATCGCTTCGGTGGTCCAGAATGCAAAGGCCTTTCAATCTGTCCAGAGAGAGTTCGGCAGTTTTGACAAGTACATCTGGCAGTTCGCTCCGAAAAGGGCCGGTAGGGGGCCTAAAGGTTCCGGAGACGTGCCCACCCAGACAAACGATTCCGACCGCATGAGTAAGGATCTAAGAAAACGCGGTTTCGGCTTCGTAGGCTCCACGATCTGTTACGCCTTCATGCAGGCAGTAGGGATCGTGAACGATCACAGCCAAAAATGTTTTCGGCGGAAGCAGGTATGAGGAGTACCGGCGGCCGTGGCCGCGGGTTCGGCCAACTCTTGACCCAGCGGCTAGGGACCAGTACCGCAGCCGGTACAGCTCGGTTTTCACTCAACAAAGCGTTACAATTAGCTGCCCTGCGCCCGGGTTGTCGCGTCTAATAAAACTATGCTTGCCGAGGTGCTCTGAAGCATGCCGTTTCCGGACGATCCAATCCGGTCAAAGTCCAATCAATCCAGCGGTTTACCGCCTTCTGATTCGGCGCAACTTCCGCCCCCGGAAGGGGTTAAAGATAGCGTGGGTACGATAGCTCTGAATCCGGAGAGGTATCCAGGGGTTGCGGGTAAGGTTTCGGGCCAGAATGGTGGTCAACCAGCCGCGCGCACTGCATTGCGTCCGATGAATGAGATGAGCGATGCGGAAGTGATGCTGCTCGCCGGGACTGGAGATGACTCCGCATTTGGATATCTGGTAGAAAAATTTCGCCGTCCGATTATCAGTTTTATGTATCGGATGACCCACAATCAGGCGATTGCCGAAGAATTGGCGCAGGAAGTCTTTCTACGAGTGTATCGTTCGCGGAGCTCGTATCAGGCAGAGGCCAAGTTCAGTACTTGGCTGTACCGAATCGCAACGAACCTGGCGGTGAATCACGCGCGAGATTCCAGGTCGGAGCGTACGGCCCCGACTGTGAATCTGGACGAACCTGATCCTGAAACGGGAACGACGCCAGATGTCGCTGATGCGACGCCGACGATTGAAGCAGACATTCTGCGCGAAGAACGGATGGCGGCGATTCGCAAGCACGTCATGGCATTGCCGGAACGGCAGCGGGTGGCAGTGTTGATGCATAAGTATCAGGGACTCGACTATAAGGAAATCGGCAAAGTCTTAAAGCTGAGCGAGTCTGCGACGAAGTCGCTTTTGTTCCGTGCCTACGAAACGTTGCGAGAGCGGTTGAAAGAGTTTGTGTAAATGTTTTACTTCCGGGAAAGGCTGTAATTATGGTTTGCAAAGATTTAAGGGACGAGATCTTCGAGGCTGCACTTTCGGGTGCGGCTCCGGGTGAGAGCGTGAAGGCGCACATGTCAGCATGTGCGGCCTGTGATCGCGAATTTCAGAGCCTGCGTTCAACTATGAACGTGCTCGATACGTGGACCGCGCCTGAGCCGTCGCCGTACTTTGAGGTGCGGCTCCAGGCACGTCTCCGCGAGGTGAAAGAACAGCCGCAAGGTTTCTTTGCCCAGTGGATGGAGAAAATTGGCGTTCATCACCTGACTTGGAAGCCAGTTGCGGCTAGCGTGTTTGCTTTGGTAATGGCAGTGGGTGTGTATTTCGAATTGCCACCTAAGACGCCAGTTGTTCAGGCGGCATGCCCAGTGGTCGATTTACAGGCTCTTGATAAGAATCAACAGATTCTGAGCGAGCTTCAGGATCTGGATGACGACAGCTCGAACGACAACTCACAAGTGCCACTGAGCAACTGAGAAAAGAAGCAAGACGGAATCCCAATATGAAACTCATGCGCCAATCCGCGACGATGTTGTTGCTGGCTGGCGCTCTTTGTCTGCCCGGGATGGCTGCGCCACAAAAGCCAAACCAGAATCGCGGGCACAACGATCACGACCGCGATCGCATGCCGCCGGGTAAGGTTCAGAACAATGCTCCTAAACCGGGAGATTGGCTCAGCAAACACTTGAACCTCTCGCCGGAACAGCAGCAGAAGGAACTCTCGAACGATCCGGAATTCAAACAGCTCAATCCGCAACAACAGCAGCATCTGCAACAACGCCTGAATCAGTTCAACAGCCTTCCGCCGGAGCAGCAAAAACGCACTCTGAAGCGGATGCAGGCGATGGAGTCTCTACCACAAGAGCGCCAGGATATTCTGCGAAATTCGCTACAGCAAATGCGGCAACTCCCTGATGATCGCCGGCGCGCAGTGCGACGTGCATGGCTCGGCCTGCGGCAAATGCCGCCAGATCAACGTGAGCAGACATTGAATTCCGAGCGCTTCCGCTCAACCTTTAACGATCAGGAGCGCTCAACGCTCAGGGGGCTGCTGGATTCTGGCTTCAATCCGGAAGACAGCAACGGCGGCGGGCCGCGGTAGAGTCAGCGATTAGCAATAAGCAATAAGCTAAAGCAGGCACAAACCGAGCGCCGGGCGCTCCGTTTTATGTAACCTTCGGATTATGATCTCAGCAGATTCTTCGCAACGAATAGAGCGTTAGCAGGGCGTTCCGCTAGGCGTCGCATGAAGTACGGGTACCACTCGGTGCCAAATGGAATGTACACGCGCATGCGCCAGCCCTGCTTTACCAGCTCGCGCTGTAAGTCGCGACGTATCCCATAAAGCATCTGAAACTCGAACGCCGTGGACGGAATCTTCTCCGCTTGCGCGAAGGCGATCGTCGCTTCGATCATTTTCTCGTCGTGCGTGGCGATGCCGTGATAAATGCCGCTTTTCAGCAGCAGCTTCATAAGCTTCACATAGTTCGCATCGACATCGGACTTTTCCGGAAACGCGATCTCCGGTGGCTCTTTGTATGCGCCCTTACACAGGCGAATACGAGTACCTTGGGAGATGAGGTTCCGCACGTCAGCTTCGCTCCGCCGAAGGTAAGCCTGAATGACTGCGCCCACGGCTCCTCGGTTGCCATCTCGGGAATGAATCTCCTCGACAAGATCTAAGGTGCGTTGCGTGTAGGGAGATCCTTCCATGTCGACGCGAACGAAATTGTGCTTATCACGCGCATGTTCGACGAGCTTCTGGACAATGCCAATCGCAAGCTGCTCATCGATATCGAAACCCATGTGTGTGAGCTTCAGGCTGACGTTGGCGTCGAGTCCGCGCTCGGTAATACGATCGAGGAGCTCGTGATAAAGCTGCGCGCTAAGCCGAGCCTCATCTGCATTCGTGACGTTCTCGCCTAAATTATCGAGGCTCACGCTCATACCGAGAGCGTTGGTTTCCTGCGTGGCCTTTAGGGCTTCTTCGATCGTAGTCCCTGCCACGAAGCGGCCAGACACTCGATGTCCAATCGAAGAACTTTCTGCCATATGCCGCAAAGAGCGATTTTCAGAAAGAGCAATGAAAGCTGCTCTTAACATTGGGGTCCTGACGGTGGGATTTTCATGCGTGTAGGCAAACACTTGGTTCTATCACAAGCTATTTATCGCTGTCATTTGCCGGCGCGGAGAGATTCAGGTTTTCAGATCGCAGTAAAAAAGCCCCGCGGTACCGCGGGGCTCGAGAGAACGAAGATTCCGTCTACTTGCCGTATACCAACACTACGAAGGAATCGGGGACCATCTTGGGGCGTGGCCTGGGCTGGTCAGCGGTAGCTTCGGGGGCCTTTTCAAAATCGGCTGAGACAGTGATCAGGTCGTGAGTCTTTTCATCGACGGTCATTGTGCGAGCCCGTGGTTTTGTGGGAACTGTTGCGGCTACGTCAAAGCTGGCCGGCGAACTCTCTTTCACCACTGTGATATCGCCGCTCTGCCCGTTCGAGCTATAGGCCTGTTTGAGACCTTTATCGAAAGCCGCGGCGTCAGTACCCTTGCCGATCGGCACAGTCTTGACGACCTTTCCGCTATTTCCGTCGAGCACCGCCATGGTTTCGTTGTCGCATGCGGCGAAGAGCAGTTCATGATCGGCGTCAATCGCCAATCCGCTTGGCGATTCGCATGGCTTGAGTGACCAGTGATTCAGGACTTTAAGCCCCTTCGCGTCGATCTCCGCAGTCTCAGATTTGTCCTCCAGGTTGACGAAAACTTTGCCCTTGCCATCCGAGACGGCGAATTCGGGCTTTCCGCCAAGGTCGATAGTCGCGGCAACGCTGTTGTCCTTGGTTTCAATCACGGTCGCGTTGCCGCTGCGGCCGTTGAAGGCAAATACCCGCTTCGTGGCAGGATCGAAGAGAATCGCGTCCGGGTTTGTGCCTGCCTGCACTTTGCCGGTGGACTTAAGCGATCCGAGGTCGAATACGACCACCGAGTTATCACGACCGTCGCTGATGTAGCCCTTCCGATTGGCCTTGTCCAGGGCGATGCCATGTACACCCTTTAGGTCGGAAATGTCCCCCTCAAGCTTGCCGGTATCGATGTTCAAAATCTGCACGTGCGTGCCGCGGGAAATGTAAAGACGGCGTGAAGCGGGGTCCATTGTGAGGTAATCCCAACCGGTGTCGCCCGGCAATTTGTATGCATGAAGCTGATGGTATCCGCCGGCGCCCTGCGCCACTGCATATGCAGATCCAAACGCTAAGACGGACAGTAAGAGCATTATCGTTTTAATCCGAGTTCGCATAGTCTCCCTCAAATGAAAATGAAAACAGCAGACGACCGACTTGGTCAACCAAACTATACGGCACAGGCAGTCAGAAAATAAGAACTACTCCTTTATTTCTTCAAACAACTTCTCTTTCGAAGGGATTTGCTGGGCCATTTCGTCGCGAACTTTCTCCGCCTGTTTGGCAAGTTTGTTCTTATCGACTCCGGGCTTGTAGTCGAAGACGATTCCCACGGCACCGATTCGGTTGCCGGCTTGATCCAGCAACGGAAGTTCATCTTCAAAATGATTTCCAGCCTTGTTTACTTCCAGATTGTTCTGTCCGGTATCGATGACGCGCATATCGTCTTCGTCCGCCTTCTTGCCGATGCGACCGATGTTTGAGGCGATGATCACGTTCTCCGATTGGTTGGGTGGGGTTACATGGAAGGCCATGATCACGACTTCCTTGTGCTTGGCCAGCGTGTCATTCACTAGTTTCTGAGCATAGGTTTTGGGCGGCTGCGAATTGGCCTTGGAGGCCGCCTCCTGAGCAGAAAGTATTGCGGGGCAGGCTAACAACGATGTGCACAGAATTGCTTTTGCGACTTTCATAGATTCTCTCCTTATTTCAATTTGGCTAGCTCGGTAACAAAAACAACAGGGACAATCCGAACGCAATCAGCGCTATCAGGAATGTGATCACCATGTACCCCATCATTCGACGCATGCCTATGCCCGCGATTGCCAGAATGGGAAGCGCAAAGAAGGGCTGTAGCATGTTGGCCACAGACTCGCCCATGGCTACTCCCATCGTGGTACCAGCCATCGAGGCGTGCAGCTCCTTAGCCGCAGGCAGGACAAAGGGTCCCTGTACTGCCCAGTGGCCACCTCCACTTGGCACAAACAACGTGATAATTAGCGACGAAATGTAAGTCCAGAATGGGAGAGATCGCGCCGTGGAGATTGCCAGGAAGCCTTTAGAGATTACACCGGCCAGTCCGGTGGCCGTCATGATGCCCATGATTCCGCCATAAAGCGGATACTGCAGGATCAGTGGTCCCGTCACACGAGCTGCGTTCTTCACGGCTCCCACGTACGCAATAGGCCGCAGATGAAAGATCAAACCCAGCAGCAGAAAAATAAGGATTACCGCATTCAGGTCCACGCTGAAGCCCGATTTCCAGTGTGCTGCCAGTGCACAGGCTGCAAGAGCCACCAGCAGAATGGTTAAAATCCAAGCACGGTCAAGCCACGCACCCAAAGTCCCTGCCTTCTCACCAATGATCTTCTGCTGGTCCTCATGCTTCAGGCGCTCGGAGTCAACGTATATCGAATCTGCGGGGGCTGGTTCGGTAGATCGAAAGATGATCGGCAGGAAAACTAACAGCGCAATTACGGGCACAAGGTTGAATGCCGTAAAGACCGTCGCGCGCAGTGGCAGACTGTAGCCTGCCACCTTCTCCACCAGGTTCAGCGCCGAGCCTGGTGTGGCTTGCGACAAGACGATGGATCCTGAAAGGCCTTCCGTCGAGATCACGAAACCGGTATAAGCCGCAGCTACGAGCCAGCCAAAGTCCAGGCGTACACGTTTCGCGATCTCGCGGGCTAGCAGACCGGCGATGACGAGTCCGAACCCCCAGTTCAACCATGATGCGATCATCCCGATCACAATCGTGAGCGACACAGCGTTCCGTGGCGTTTTGGGAATTGAGGCTAACCGTTCCAGTGCGCGATGCACAGAAGGCGAGCTGGCAAGCGCGTATCCGGTTACCAGGATCAGCACCATCTGAAAGCCGAACGTCAGGATGTTGAAGACGCCGTTGTACCAGGCGAGCCCGATTGCGCCTACAGAGCGGGTCGGAGTCAACGTGAACGCCAGAATAGCCGTCACGAAGGTGAGAAGCAGCGCAAAGACGTATGGATCGGGAAGAGCGCGCTCCATCAGGTACACGATGGAACTGCTGGCACGTGTTAGAAACGACGCACGCTTTTGCGCTTGAGTCTCTGTTGCAACGGCTGGAGTTGAGATGCCCACTTGTTCCTCTCGACGTAAGTCGACTTCAGTTTTGCTGTTCACGGCCAAGCAAGGCGGTTAAGTTGGGAATGCGCGATCGCAGCTCATCACGAATCTTCATAGAGCGAGAAATGAGTTCCGGCGCCTCAGTTTCCTGTCGCCACAAATAGACTGTGACCAGGGTTCCTACCAGCGATCCGTCGGCTGAGCGTAATGGCATATGAATTTCCATACGATGCGTGCTGGGAATCACCTGAACGATCATCTTCCCTGTCTTCGCGATGTCCTGATCAACATCATCGGAAGCTCGGCCAATGAACTTGGGTTGGTTAATTCCAACGACACGATTCGTAGTCTCACCCGGCGCGGTCACATGAAAAGCGAGGACGAGAACATCTGGATACTTTGCTAGGGTCTCAATCGTCAGTCTCTGCGCCAAATTATCATCGGAAGAACTAGCAACGATGAATGGATCGAACAACACCTGCACCGAAGGAATTACTCTCGCCAGATCATCGCGCCTCGCTTCTGCTTGGCGCAGGCATTCAGCCTTAGTGTCGATCTCGGATTTGACGCTGATGCGCAAGACTCCAATGGTTGCACTCGAAGCATCGTGCAGCGGGACGACCGCCTGACATCGATGGTTTGCGATGTCAGGTGTCGTCACGGGTCGATTACCGCCAAGCACTTCGAGATCGACTTGGCCGGCCTCACTACCGATCGCGGCGGCATTACTGCTCGCTACGACCCTGTTCTCTTTAGTCGTTGGGCTAGGAACTACCATCGACAAAGTTGAGATGTTGGTGTTGCGCAACATGGTCTCGTTCACCAGCATTTGCGCGTACGGCTTCGTAGTCGTCTGCCCTGTGCAAGGCAAAGCGCCTATTAGGACTAACGAAACCTTCGCCGCAATTTGCTTCGCGTTGATGCTCATTTCCACGAATACCTACCAGCTTACCTTCAGCGCAAACTGGATCTGACGCGATGCGGTCTGGGTTGACGTGACCAGGCCTGCTCCAGTGATCGGGGTCGTTCCACCAGTTACGGGAAAAAGAGTTTTTCCCGAACTGGGGGGTGCAAAATTTGTGAAGTTCAGAATGTTGAAGAACTCCGCTCTAAATTGCACGTTGAACGCCTCTGAAATCGCCGGGATCTTGTTGTTCTTGAATATAGAGAAATCAAGGTTTGTAAGTCCGGGCCCGGTCAGCGAGTTTCGGGTAACGTTCCCCAATCGAGTGAGTGGATTAGGGGACGCGAAGCAGCTCAGGTTGATGTATTGAACCTGGCCCTGCACCGGAGTGTTGTACTGGAGATGCGTAGGCGAACCGCATCCCGGGACACGGTCGGGAACGTCGTAGGGGGCGGTGTTCTTGAGTCCTAATGGATCGCCGCCTAGCAAAGGAGTGAACGGGAGTCCATCACTGGCCTGAAAGATTCCGCCGAGTTCCCAACCATTGGCAGCCCAACCAACCGGACCATGCAAGGACTTTGCCGCAGGCACCGTCCAAATCAGGTTCTGTACAAAATTCTTTCCGATATTGAAGTCTGCAGGTCCGCGTCGCGAGGTTTCGTCAAAGAAGAAGAGTCCGGAAATGGAATTCCCGAAAGGATCCCCTGCGAGGCTTGCTGAACCATCGTCGATGGCTTTGCTGTAGGTGAAGGAGCTTTGGCTCTGGAACCCGTGGCTCATTCTCTTCACGACTTGCAACTGCAACCCGTCGTAGTACGAGTGCCCCGTCCAAGCTAATGCGGCGATCTGTCCAGCGTTCGGATTCAACTTGGTTCCGCTGTTTCGCGGAGATGGCCACAACAGTCCCTGTGGTGTCGCTGTGGGAAGAACAGTGTTCACATCATCCGAGCGGAATGGCTGATGAATTCCTCGAGTTCCCACGTAGCCGGCGGTCACAGTGAGGTCTCTGACCACCTGTCGTTCGAGGAACAGGTTCCACTGCATGACGTAGTTCCTGCTCGGATTCGGCTGGATGTAAGTCTGCCGCAAGGCACTTGGAGATGCAGAGATAAGTGAAAATGAGCTGTTGGGGAAAGCACCGACCGGCAGCGGTACTGCGCTGCCTAGCTCCAGGAACGGTGCTGCCAAAGACGACAGCAGTTCAAATTCGTACGGCAGAGGAAGACTGTCAAATAAACCGAAGGCTCCTCGAACGGAAGTCGTTCCAGTATGGAACGGGTCCCAGGCGAAACCTACACGGGGTTCAAAGTTCTTGGTTGTCGGATTAGAGAAATAAGGATCACCCAAGTGTGGCTGTGCATCGGTCAAACTGAGCAAGGTCGATAGCTTGCCGTTGACCTCCGTGGGCACAGTCGACATTTCGTAGCGTAGGCCAACGTTAAAGGTCAGGTAAGGCCGGAAATGAATGTCGTCCTGTACATAGCCTCCGAAAAGATTCTGCCGCAGATTGCGAGGCGAGGTTGTTCCGGGAATGCTCGCGTCGAATTCGTTGGCTTGTCCGGCCAGGAAGGCGGCAACCGAGTTGAAGCGGAATAATCCACTCGGATTCGATAGCGCGAGAATGTTATTGCGCATGCGCTCAAACGCAAAGCCGAACTTCAGGAAGTGCACGCCCTTGGTGAGAAAGGCGTCGTCATAAGCCTGAATGGATGTCCATCCATAGTGATAGGCCGAAGGCCCGTTTACGCCGCCACCAAAAGTGATAATTCCTGAAGTGATGAGACTGGGAGCGTTCTGTCCAGGAACGACTCCCAATTTGGGATCGTTTCCAGCCGCCACAGGTCCTGGCGCTGAGCCGTTTATATCCGCGGCCACGCGACTCACTCCGAAGCGGACGGTGTTGATTAAAGTCGGGCTGAATGTGTGAGTTGTTTCACCCGAGCCGGATTGCCGGCGAGTGTGTGATTTCAGGAAGATGTCGTTTAGTGAATCGGGTTGCGTGAAGTTGCCATTGTCAAACATGTATGAGCCATGCAGAGCGTCTCTGTCGCTAATTCGGTGGTCTGCACGAACGGTAAAGAAATCTTCCGGTGTGATCTGTTGTCCGACAAGTGAGTATTGTCCGGTCGAGCTGCCTGCCGGGGTAGGTCCATTCGGTAGTGGATAGAAGACGAGATAAGGCTGGGTTGCGGCACTGGCCGATGCTCGGCCAGCCGGAGAAGGCACCTGGCCTACGGAAGTAAATCCGAGAGATTGGCGGAGTCCTTCGTAGTCTCCAAAGATGAAGGTGCGATCCGTAATGATCGGTCCACCTGCCGACGCACCAAACTGATTGCGCTTAAAAGGCGGAATCTGTGCTTTGTCGAAAAAGTTTCGAGCGTCGAGTGCGCTGTTGCGGAAGAACTCGTATGCGCTGCCGTGGAATTGATTCGTTCCAGCACGCGAGATTGCGTTGATCACTCCGCCGGAGGTTCTGCCGTACTCAGCCGAGTAGTTGCTGGTCACGACAGAGAATTCCTGGATCGCGTCGACTCCCAAATTGAGCCCAACAACGCTGCCGGGCGCGCCATTCGAGAAATCGTTGATGCTAATTCCGTCCAGCCGGTAGTTGTTCTGCTGCGGACGCGCGCCGGCGATTGTGATCTGCACACCGTAGCCTCGATTGCCGCGATCAGCTCCGACGGCGACGGCTTTTTCGGTCCTGACAGCAGCCACACCAGGCTGCAATGTGGCGAGTTGTGTCCAGTCGCGTCCGTTGAGTGGAAGCTCACGGACGGTTCGGGCATCTACAACATCACTGATTTGTGAAGAGGCCAATTCGATGTCCGGAGGTGTGTCCTTAACCTCGACACTCTGGGTCACACTACCGGGCTGTAGAGCGATGTTCAGCAGAGGTTGACCGCCAACTTCTAGCTTGATGTGTGATTCCGTCGTCGCAAATCCGCTCGCGGCAGTTCGTATTGCGTAATCTCCCGGCTGAAGGTTAGGCGCGCTGTAAAACCCTTGTGAGTTCGATGCGACTACCGTCACGTTCCCAGTGTCGGTGTTGCGAATAGTGACTTGCGCGTTTGGAATTACTGAACCAGACGGGTCTGCGACAGTACCGGATACGGTGGCGCCCACAGTTTGGGCTTGCAATGAACATGCCGGCAGGCATACGAAAACTGCGACTGCAAAGTAGAAACACGCACGCTTTTCAAGCTGAGTGAACATCGCTCCCTCTCCCATGCCGGTTTCCGCTGAGCCGGCGACTCTTCAGCAAAACCTTTTTCGGGAGAGGGAACCGTCAATTCAACAAAGACTCTTAGCGTTCGAGATGAAGATATTCTCTGGCTGCGCCTTCATCCGTGGCTTGTCCCTTGCCATTAGCTCTGGGCATCTCAATGCGAACCCGGGTGCCCTCTCCTTCACTACTGAAAATCGATAACTCACCACCCTGAGCTGAGCAGATCGACTTCACGATGGACAGTCCGAGGCCCGCGCCACCCGAGTGTCGCGATCTGGCCTTGTCTGCTCGATAAAACCGTTCACAAATGTGCGGCAACGCGCTGCTGGGGATCCCAATTCCGGTGTCGCGCACTTCCAGCACCGCCTTGGATCCCTGGTTCTCGACGAGGAGCTCCACCGAGCCGTTTGAGGGCGTGTACTTGATTGCGTTGTCAAGAAGATTGACGACAACCTGCTTTAGCAGCGATGGATTGCCGACCACCATGACTCCGGAGGAAACCAGGTACTCCAGGCGAAGCGATTTTTCGTCGGCAAGCAGCCGCATCTGCTCTGCCGTGGAAGTTGCGAGCTCACCCAAATTCACAAGTGCAACTTCCTTAGTGGCCTCGCCTGCCTCGAGTCTGGAAATCTCGAGCAACTGGTTCACGATCTTGCTCAGGCGCGCAATTTCTTCGAGAGCGCTGCCAACAATCTCCAAGGCTGCCGGCGACAACTGCTCATATTGTGTGAGTGACTCAAGCTCTCCTCGAAGGATGGCGAGCGGCGTACGCAACTCGTGCGATACATCCGCAGAGAAGCGGCTAATGTGCTGGAAGGAATCTTCGAGCCGCGACATCATGCGATTCAGCGACGTGCTGAGCCGTTCGATTTCATCTCCAGTTCGAACCGCGGGCAGCCTTTCGCCAAAATTGCGCGAGGTTATGGTTTCAGCCGTGCGCGTGATCTCGTCCAGCGGACGCAAAGCGCGCTTCATAATGACAATGCCGCCGAGGATGGCGGCCGCGATAATGAGCGGCATCCCCAGAGCCAGCGTGAGGATCAGTCCGTGGAGGACTGAATGAATGTCGCGGGAAGACGCTCCAATCTCGATTAGAAAGGAATTGCCCTCTGGTGTCACAAAGGGAACAGCCTCAATCAGCACCGGCCGGCTCCCGGCTCCGGATTCGACAAGGGAAAAAGGCCGAGAGCCCCAGTCCCGCAGGATCGGAATCTTTGAGGGGAGGAAATTCTGATTGATCGGAGCAGGAGATTGGTACAGCAAGCTCCCGTCGTGACGCGTGATGCGAATAAACCGTCCACTGATTTCAGGCGCCATTTCGTTCACTTCGTCGGTCACGAACGACTCGCCTTTGCGATTCACGTCAACCAGTAACTTCTCGCCGATCGATTGCCCTTCACTGCGGAGCGAGCTTCGCAAGTTCGAATCGAGATAGCGCGCGAGACCGAGGTAGACCGCAGCGCCGAAGATCACAAGGCAGATCGCGAGCACGCCGGCATACAGCGCAGCCATTCGTAAGCGGAGGGAATTGAAGTTCATGCTTCCGCTCCTTCGCGAATGGTGTACCCGACTCCGCGTACGGTGCGCAGGAGCTTCGAGTCGTGGCCAGTGTCCACCTTGTTACGCAGGTGCCGGATGTAGACATCGACAATATTGGTAATTCCGTCGAAGCTCTGATCCCAGACATGCTCGATAATCATGTTGCGCGAGAGAACGCGTCCCGCGTTGCTCATGAGGTACTCAAGGAGCGCGTATTCTTTGGCGGTGAGATCGATACGCTGTCCGGCGCGCTTCACTTGCTGCGAGAGCCGGTCCAACTCGAGATCGCTGACTCGGATTGTGCTTGCGCGATTCACCGGACCTCGTCTCATCAGCGCTTTAATGCGAACCGACAGCTCGGCAAACGCAAACGGTTTCGTGAGGTAGTCATCCGCGCCGGTCTCCATATTCGCGACTTTGTCCTGGACGGTATCGCGAGCAGACAGAATCAGCACTGGCACGGAGGAGTTCTCCTTCCGGATTCGACGCAGCACTTCGCTTCCGTCCATGCCGGGCAACATGAGGTCGAGCAGGATAAGGTCGTACTGGTACGTCTGCGCGAGTTCCAGTCCGTTTCGACCATCCTTGGCAACATCGACTGCATACCTTTCCGCTACTAAGCCTCGCTTGATGAAGCTTGCTAACTTCACTTCATCCTCAATCAACAGAATTCGCATTTGCGGCTCCCTATTACGCGCGGCTGCAATGAACCGGGCATGAACTCATAATGAAAGTTCGTTCATACAGTCTTCATCTGCGCTCGCGAAGAACATTCTCTCGCGATTCCAGCGGTAGTTCCTGAACGAATTTTCATTGTGACTTAAGGACGAGCTCATGCCTCCCTACTAGCCTTCAAGAGGCCATTTAGTGAGGAAATATGAAAAGAGCCTTATTCGCGTTGGTATTTCTGTGGGCAGCGTGTGCGGCAGCAAGTGATAGTGTGCCGCTGAGGCTGGTAAACAGCGTCGATTTGCCCAGGTACTCCGGCGACTTCGATCATTTCGCCGCCGACATCAGTGGGAATCGTTTGTTCCTGGCGGCCGAAGATCACGGTACTCTCGAGGTCTTTGATCTGAAGAGCACAAAGTGGCTCAGGACGATTCGGGGATTCGAGGTGCCCCACAGCATCCTCTATCTTCCTGCCTCACAAAGGCTGTTTGTGACCGACGGCGGAGAGGGTATGTCGAAAGTCTTGAATGGCCAAGATCTGCAGATCCTTCAGAAGGTACCGCTGGTCCCGGGTGCGGATTCGCTGGCATACGATCCGGAAAAGCACCAGGCATACGTCGTTACTGGAGGCAAAGACGTAAAGATGAAGGAGTCAGTGCTCTCGGTGATCGACACTACCGACTTCAGCAAGAAGGCAGACCTCAAGTTTGACTCCGCGCATGTGGAGGGAATGGCTCTCGAGGCGCGGGGAAAACGCATGTTCGTGAACGTCACGGACCACAATGAGATTGATGTCGTGGATCGCGACAGCATGAAGATCGTCGGTCGCTGGCCGCTTCAGGACGTAGGCGAAAATTCCCCGATGATCCTTGACGAACCCAATCACCGCCTCTTTATTGTCTGCCGCAAGCCCGCCAAGCTGGTTGTCATCGATTCCGAGACGGGAAAGCAGGTTGGTGCCTGGACCACGGCGGGACATTCTGATGGAATGGCCTACGATTCAGTTCACAAACGCATCTATGTACCTGGAGCTGAGGGGTATATCGCTGTGTACCAGCAGAGGGATGCTGACCACTACGAGCTAACCGCCAAGGTACCGACAGCGCCCGGAGCGAAAACATGCCTCTTAGTTCCGGAACTGAACCGGTTGTTTGTGGCTGTGTCTCCGGGCGAAGGGAAGTATGGCGCCCGCGTCCTTGCATTCGAGACTCTGCCATAATCTTTGGCTTGGAATTGGAGGAAGACCAACTGTGAGGATGAATTCGATTTCGAGACGGTGGGCAAGCTCGTTGGTCGGCGCGGTCGTAGTCGTTTGCAGCGCCGCTGCGCAGCAATCGAGCAACACGCCCGTTGTGGATGTGCAAACAGCGCAACCCCAGCCGACGCAGGCGCAACCGACCGCCTCCGACTCGCAGGCCCCAGTTGTTATCACGCTGCAGGATGCATTGCAGCGCGCCCGCAATCTGGACACGACGTATCGAATGGCTTTGACCGCCGCGGGAGTGGCGCGTGAAGACCACGTTCAGGCACGCGCTGCATTACTGCCGAGCGTCGCGGAGAACACGCAGTACCTTTACACCCAAGGCACCGGCACTGCGATACCGCGTTATATAGCCAATAACGCAGTCCACGAATACATCAGCCAGGGCAACCTCCATGAGGTAATTAGCGGCTCCCAGTTCGCGGACTACAATCGAACGGCCGCTGCGGCGGCGGTAGCTCGCGCAAACGCCGAAGTTGCTGCACGAGGCTTAGTGGCGACTGTAGTGAAGACCTACTATGCCGAGGTTGTGAGCCGGCGTAAATATGCCAACGCGCAGCTTGCCGCCGATGAGGCGCGGCATTTTTTTGAACTGACCCAGAAGTTGGAACAAGGCGGTGAAGTGGCTCATTCCGACGTGATCAAAGCTCAGTTGACGGCGAACGATACCCAAAGAGCCCTGCAGGATGCGCAACTCGCGATGGACCGCAGTCACATCGAGCTTGCCGTGCTGGTGTTCCTTAACTTCAATCAGAACTTCTCGACGGTCGACGATCTGCGGCTTCCACTGCCGCTTCCTCCAATGCAGGAAGTGGAGCAGCAGGCGAAGACCAACAACCCGCAACTGTATGCGGCGATGCAGGCGGTTCGTGCGGCGGGCTTCGAGGTGCTCGCGTCGAAGGCCGCCTACCTGCCCAACCTTACGCTCGATTACTGGTACGGCATCGACGCCAGTCGGTTCGCTACCTACACTCCCACACCCGACGGACGCATTCACAATCTTGGCTATTCCGCGAGCGCTACCCTCAACGTCCCGATTTGGAACTGGGGAGCCACGCATAGCAAGGTCAAACAGAGCGAGTTGCGGCGCGACCAGGCGCAGGTTGAGCTATCGGCGGCTCAGCGCAAACTCATCGGCGATTTGAAGACGCTCTACGCGGAGGCGGAATCGGCAAGGATGCAACTGGATTTGCTCCAGCAATCGGCTGATTTGGCCGCGCAGAGTGTTCGCCTGACGAATCTGCGTTATCAGGGTGGAGAGGCCACAGCTCTTGAAGTGGTGGACGCGCAAAATTCGCTGGTTACAGCTCGTAACAATTATGATGACGGCGAAGCCCGATACCGGCTGGCCATCGCTAATCTGCAGACTCTGACCGGGGTCTTCTAATTCAATGGCAACTCGACGGCTTGTGCATTCAATTCGAGGGTTGGTTGTCTTAAGTCTGCTGCCGCTCGCCGCCTGCTCAAAGCAGCAGGCTGAGCCGCCGCCGATCGTGTTGGTGCAGGCTGCGCCGGTGAAGCAGGGAAGCATTTCGCAAACCGTGACGGCCGATGCGGTCTTATACCCGATCAATCAGGCGACCATTACTCCCAAGATCGTCGCCCCGGTGCTGAAGACCTATGTAACCCGTGGATCGAAGGTTCGTCAGGGCCAGTTGCTGGTGACGCTCGAGAACAAAGATCTGACGGCGGCAGAAGAGGAGAATCGGGGGAACTTCGAGACGGTGCAGGCACAAACCGCAATCGCGACGAAAAACTCTGTACCTGAGGAGTTGCAGAAGGCCGAGTCAGACACGCGAGCCGCAAAAGAAAACCTCGACGCCCAGCAAAAGCTCTTTGATAGCCGTCAAAATCTGTTCAATCAAGGCGCAATTCCACGCAAGGATCTCGATGCGGCGGCAGTTTCTCGGGTGCAGGCTCGCGCTCAGTATGAACAGGCGCAGAAGCATCTCGACGGATTGAAAGCCGGCGGAAATCAACAGGCGCTCAAGTCTGCTGGCGGGCAACTCGTCGCCGCTGAGGGGAAATACAAGGGGGCGCAAGCTCAACTTCAATATTCCCAAATCCGCAGTCCCATCGATGGTGTGGTCACGGACGGACCACTGTATCCGGGAATGCTGCCAACGGCGGGCGCGCCTCTCATCACCGTGATGAACCTGTCGCAGATGATCGCGAAGGCTCATATTCCGCAGAACCAGGCGTCGTTGCTGAAGAAGGGCGATGATGCGACCGTCAAGATGGCGGGCCTTGAAGACGAAATCAAAGGCAAAGTCATTCTGGTTAGTCCCGCCCTCGATCCTGGTAGCACAACCGTCGAAGTGTGGGTTCAGGCTGTCAATCCCAAGGGCGCTTTGAAAGCTGGGTCGTCGGCATCACTGTCTATGGTCGCGCATACCGTTCCCGATGCGCTCATTGTCCCGGCTGAAGCGTTGGTTACCGAGGAAGGCAAGAAGTCGGTGATGGTCATCGGCGGCGACGGTGTTGCCAACAAAAGGGAAGTCGAGATCGGGGTACAAACCGCTGACTCCGTGCAGATCGTGAGCGGAGTGAAGCCGGGAGAGCAAGTAGTGAGCACGGGCGCGTACGGCTTGCCAGACAAGACCAAAGTAAGAGTTGAGGCGCCCGCCGCTCCTGGCAAGGAAGGCGGAGACGAGGGAAAAGATAAAGGCGAGGGCGGGAGCGAGCCGTAAGGATGGCGACGAAGATCACGCCAATCGACGAAGTGCAGCGCGCTCCTGCTCCGTTGCTTGACTATTGGTTCTCGCGTTTTTCGAAGCCGCTTATCTTTCTAATCATCGCGTTGGCGATCATGGGAGCGTATCTCGCGTTCACCATCCCCGTCGCCGTTTTCCCGGAAGTGAACTTTCCCCGCATCATTATCGGCATCGACAACGGCGTGATGCCCATCGATCAGATGATGGTCACGATCACACGCCCCGTCGAGGATGCGGTGAACAGCGTTCCCGGATTGCAGCGGGTAGACTCCATAACCAGTCGTGGCTCTGCCGAAATCGATCTGTTCTTCAACTGGAACGTTGACATGGTGCAGACGTTACAGTTGGTGAACTCTGCGGTGGCGCAGGTGCAAACCTCGCTGCCGAATACGGCGAAGTTCGATACTCACCGTCTCACCTTCGCCAGTTTTCCCATTCTGGGCTACAGCCTGACCTCCGATACCGTTCCGCAAACACAGCTCTGGGAGTTAGCGACTTACGAGCTTAAGCCGCAGATTAATCGGCTTGATGGTGTGGCAACGGTTGTTGTCCAGGGGGGACAGGAGCCGGAATACTTAATCACACCTGATCCTTCCAAGCTCTTGAGCGCCTCAGTTACGGTGCCGGACATTACGAACGCTGTCGCGAAGACCAACCTTGTCGATTCGCCCGGCCTGATCGAGGACAATCACCAGCTCGTGTTGGGGCTGATCAACGGCCAGGTTCGTAGCCCCGAGGAGCTCGGCCAAATCGTTGTGAAGACCAACCCGGCCGGGATTCCGATTCACATTGGCGATGTCGCTAAAGTCACCCACGGCACAAAGCCCAAGTACACGGTGGTGACGGCGAACGGCAAGCCAGCGGTGCTCCTCTCCATCAACCGTCAGCCCGACAGCAATACCGTGGTAGTAGCGGACGAAGTAAACGCCAAGGTGGCGGAGCTCAAGAAGACGTTGCCGCCGGGCATCAAGCTCACTCCCTACTACGATCAATCAGGACTGGTGCGGGATTCCATCAGCAGCGTGCGCGACGCGATCCTGATCGGCCTCGTGCTGGCGTCGATTGTCATCATCATTTTTCTGCGAGACTGGGGCAGCTCAGCCGTCGCCGGGATGGTAATTCCGATCACGATCGTAATTACCTTCATCGTCCTGAAGGCCATTGGAGAGAGCTTCAACCTGATGACCCTCGGTGGTCTTGCTGCCGCCGTCGGTTTGGTCATCGACGATGCCATTGTTGTCATCGAGAACATCGTCCTGCATCGCGACCTCGGCCAGGGAAGAGCTCAGGCAATCTACAGCGCGTTAAAAGAAGTTACGGCACCGCTGATTGGATCGACTGTTACTCCGATCGTCGTGTTTCTTCCGCTGATCGCCATCCACGGCGTATACGGCACATTCTTCCGAGCTCTGGCAGTCACGATGGGAGTGTCGCTCTTCACTTCGCTGGCGCTGGCGCTCACATGGACGCCGAACCTGAGCCAATACTTTGTAAAACGGAAATCTGAGCACAAAACCGACGAAGCGGCGGCTGCGGAGTGGACCGATCGTGAGCGCCTCGAACACATGATTGAGGCCGAAGAGGCCTCATATGGCAAACGCTTTCATGCCGTGGTTAATTTCTACGAGCGTTGGTTACGCCGCGCGCTGGAGCGTCCCTTGTTGCTCGCTGGCCTAAGCGTAGTCCTGATCGTTGTTGCGTACTTCTGCTTTAGAACTCTTGGATCGGACCTGCTGCCGGCGATGGACGAAGGCGGTTTTATCGTCGACTACATCATGCCGCCGGGAAGCTCGCTCGCCGAGACTAATCGCGTCGTGAACCACGTGGAGCAGATCATCCGCGCCGACAAGGATGTGCAAAGCACCTCGCGGCGTACCGGCTTGCAACTTGGATTGGCGGCGGTGACGGAAGCGAATACCGGCGACATCTCGGTGAAGCTGAAGGCGAAGCACGAACGCTCTTCTGACGAGGTGATTGCGGATCTTCGCGTCAAGATTAAACAGGAGGAGCCGCAACTGGATACGGAGTTCCCGCAGCTCCTGCAGGACATGATCGGAGATCTCACCAGCGCGCCGGAGCCGGTGGTGATCAAGTTATTTAACAACGACGCCGCTCTGTTGGCGAAGACCGGGCCGCAGGTTGCCGATGCAATCTCCAAAATCAAAGGCGTCGTCGACGTTAAGGACGGTGTTGAGAACACGACCAGCGGCCCGGCACTGAATTACCAGATCAATCCTGCGGTCACGGCCCGCGCCGGCTTTACGCCGGACGAAGTCGCTGTCGATGCTGCTGCCATTCTCGAAGGCGAGCCCGCCACGACCCCCGTGGTTGTGAACAATCGCGCCTACACTGTGCGGGTCCGGTTCCCGGACGCTAATCGAACGAATATCGAAGCGATGAAGAATACGCTGCTCGCAAGCTCCGCCGGTCGCACCGCAACGCTCGGTTCATTGGCAACGGTCACGCAAATTCCCGGGCAGACGGAAATTCGCCGTGAGAACTTGCAACGCGATTTGGAAGTTACCGCTCGATTTGAGGGAATCGATCTGGGAACCGGTATTAGTAAAGTGCAAGCCGAAATCGCCAAGCTGCACCTTCCATCGTCGATTCGCATAGAGTACGGCGGGCTCTACGCTGAGCAGCAGCAGACCTTCCACGACTTCGTCTTTGTTTTCGCGATGGCATTCGCCTTCGTTTTTGCTGTTTTGCTGTTCGAGTTTCGCAGCTTCTCCGCTCCAACCGCCATCCTCGCTTCCGCGCTGCTCTCAACCGCCGGAGTCTTCCTTGCGCTGTTGATCACCGGCACGACATTTAGCGTTTCCGCGTTCATGGGACTGATCATGGTGATCGGTATCGTAGCCAAGAACGGAATCCTGCTGCTCGATGCCGAGCACGAATTTCGCCGCGCCGGGTTTGCCCCCGAAGATGCCATGATGCGCGCAGGCCGGCGACGCTTGCGTCCAATCGCAATGACTGCTATCGCTGCTATTGCGGGCATGCTGCCCCTCGCCTTCGCTCTCGGCGCCGGATCAGAAATGCTTCAGCCGCTCGCTATCGCTGTAATCGGCGGCATCCTTATCTCAATGGTGCTCTCACTCCTGGTTACGCCCGCCGTATATTTCTATCTGAATCGTCGCAGCGGTTAACGCATATTAATTTCACATTTAGCTTAGATACTTTTAGTCCAAGCTATACTCGCCCGACATGGCGCGTTAGGCAAGGACTCGGGTCTGAGCAACCACTCATGGAGTGCTGAGTCCTTGCTTTCTTTAAACGCCTGAAGATGGGATGAACACCAAATGAGACCTTCGGCAGTCGCACTGGAAACAGCGCCTACAGCGAGTACGTCTCAACGGCAAACGCTACTAAGCCGGATAAGCAAATACTGTGTCTACGTTTTTGAGAAGGCTGTTCCAGATCCCTTTGTATTTGCCGTGATTCTCACCTTTTTGTCTGCTGCGATGGCTTACGCGTTGACTGCAACACGTTCGCCACTCGTGATCGCCGTTGGTTGGTACAACGGCGTATTCAACATTCTGACATTCGGATTTCAAATGGTGTTGATGCTTGTAACAGGATCGGCTTTGGCGAATTCGCCCGCCGTGCATCGCATGTTGTTGAAGATCGCTTCAGTCGCGAAGACGCCTCGCGACGCAGTCTCACTTACGATTTTAATTGGAATGGTAGCTTCCTGGACGAACTGGGGATTCGGCCTGATTATTTCTGCCCTTTTGGCTCGCGAGCTTGCCAAGAGAGTGCGGATGGACTTCGGCTGGCTCGTGGCTGCCGCCTACACGGGCTTTGTTGTTTCAACGGAGGGATTATCAGGATCAATAGCACTGTCCCAGGCCACCCCTGGATCGATTCTCAACATCGCCGAGAAGACGGTTGGACACGGCTTGCCGCTCCGAGAGACCGTATTTGCGGCCTTCAATCTCATACCTATAGCTGCATTATTAATACTACTTCCTGTCATTTTTCGTTTCACGGAACCTGCCGAGGAGAACTCAGTCATCGCCGATCCAGACCGCCTTCGTCTTGAAGACGAGCCAAAGCGTCCCGCCGAGTCTGGCCGCAGTTTGGGGCGGTGGCTCGACCATGCTTGGATACTCAATGTATTGCTCATTGCGGGCGGAGTATTTGGCTTGATTGGACACTGGAAACAGGTTGGTTTCTCAATTGACCTTAACTCAGTGATCTTGATTTTCCTACTGCTTGGTTTGCTATTCCACTGGAGGCCCCTGCAGTACGTGGAGGCTATCAAGAAAGCCGCTCGAGTTACTGGACCACTAATTCTGCAATATCCACTATACGGCGGCATCATGGGTATCATGACTGCGACGGGTCTTGCAGTTGTTATTTCGAAGGCATTTATTAGCTTCTCCACGGCCAGGACATTGCCATTTTGGACTTACCTCTCTTCTATCTTCATCACTTGGTTCATTCCAAGCGGAGGGGGGCACTGGGCGGTTCAAGGTCCCTTTGTTTTGCCAGCGGCGCGTGACCTGCACGCATCTTTGGCAGGCACAACAATGGCTGTAGCTATGGGGGAATCTGTTGGAAACATGCTGCAGCCCTTCTTCGCGCTTCCCATTCTTGCAATTGCCGGCATTGGAATGCGCCGCATGATGGGTTATATGGTTGTCACTTTTGTCGTTGCGTTCATGATTTTTGGGGCATCGCTCTTGCTGCTTGTTCCACGATAGGCACGAGTCGGCGTTGGTTTTACAGTTGTGACAAATGGAGCGTGGTCAATGAAAAGATTAATCGTTCGTGTGAGCTGCCTGTTAATGATGCTTTTGTCGATCCAAGCATTCTCCCAAGAACCGCTCAAACTCGTTCAGACCATTCCGATGCCAAATGTTCAAGGTCGCATCGATCACATGGGCTTTGATGTTAAAGGTCATCGGCTTTTCGTCGCGGCATTGATCAACAACACGCTGGAAGTCGTCGATGTCTCTCAAGGAAAGAAGCTTGAGAGTATCTCAGGATTCAGCAAGCCACAGGGGGTGTATTACGTACCCCGACTTAAGAAGGTTTTTGTTGCGAATGGAAATGATGGAACCTGCAAGGTGTTGGCTGGAAATCCGTTTGGAATTGTTGCTTCTGTCCCTTTGTCGTTAGGCGCCGATCAGATGGACTTTGACCGCAACGCTAGCCGATTGTACGTGGGACATGGTGGAAAAGACGCCGGTAAGGACTACGGTGAGATCGCCTTGATTGACCCTGCGTCTGACAAGCAGGTGGGGACCATCAAGACCGCTGTTCACCCGGGAGGTTTCGCTATTGAAAACGGCCGCGGGAGAATGTTCGTTACTCTTCCAGAAAACAATGAAACTATCGTCATTGACCGCAAGACTCAGCAAGTGACTGGGTCTTGGCCCCTCCCATCGGACACACAGCAACCCGTCGCTTTGGCCTTAGATGAGGCTAACCATCGGCTTTTGGTCGGTACACGCAAGCCGCCACGAGTTGTGGTGTATGACACCGACAACGGCAAGATCGTAGCCGAGATGGAAACTGTTGGAGTGCTCGATGGACTCTACTTAAACCCCAAGCACAAGCAAATCTACGCGTCCGGAGGCGAGGGATTTCTGGTTGTTTATCAGCAAAAAGATCCGGATCACTACGAGCAGACCGCGCGGATAGCTACCTCGTACCTCGCCCGCACGTCTCTTTTCGTGCCAGAGCTTGATCGGCTGTATGTGGCGCTGCCGAAGAATGACCAAAGCGATGCGGAGATACGTGTTTATCAGCCTCAATGATCGGCTTTGAATAGTAAGTGGTTTTCCGCCCGATAGTGGGCGACGCACGTGACTTTCGTAGATTGCCGTAAGAACAACGAAAACTCCTCACACTATCATCAATGTGGAACGATCTGTTCAGCTATGAACCCATGCGGCTCGTCGCGGATGTGCTCAACTTTTATGTCGTTCAGCGTTTTCCAGGCTGGATCCAAGAGCGAGCGGATTTTCGACTTGTTCGGCACGCGGAGATCGAATGACGCTGCATCCGAGTATTCGGATAAGATGAGGTAGCTCCAATCGGTACCCTCGTACTTGTTAAGATACAGACCGTAGCCAGCGAGTACTTTTTCGTGCAAGAACGCGTCCAACTGTGGGACGACATAGCCTTGTATGAAGTCTTTCCCGGCCTGCAATGGAACTTTGAACTTGTAATATGAAACATCATATATAGCCTTCGCAGCATCTGTAGGTTCCATTCCTCCTGCCGCCAACGTTTCGCCCACATTGAGATTTTCGGGGGAGGCAAGGGCCAGGATCCGCGGCGGAAGTCCAGCGGGCATCGTCCTCTCAATCTCTTTCCATTTTTCCGTATCAGCATAGCGATCAAAATCTATTCGGATCAACATGTCCCACGGGACCGAATTTATATGGACATAAGACGAGAAGAGGATTATGTAGTCCTTGAACACGCCTCGCGACTTCCATTGTTCGAACTGCACGACTCCGGCCGCATCCATGTACTTTCGCAGTTCTGGGCGATTCTCAGGAAGGCAACGATAGCTGTAGAACAGGGAAAACTGGGGGTAGCGGCTGGCTCCTTGGGCTTTCTCCTGGGCTGAAATAGGCGGGGTCAGAGTCAGAAGAGCTAGAGCGAGCAGCAGGAGTAAGGCTCCGTGTTGCTTACTGCTGAGGACGAACTCTGATGATTCGTGATTCCATGGCCATTTTGCAAACACAAGTCTCTCCTTTGAGATGGCTCCTGTTCCAGCGCACAACTCGACTGCAGGTAACGATCGCATTCAGAAGCGTTCCATCTAGTGGGCTTCGTCCGCAATGCATCATATCGAGTGAAATCTCTCCCGCCAGATGAATTCGACATTAAATCTCCTACATACTGACTTCCGAAAGGCACGTTCAGACTAAACTTTCCTGCGCAATGTCCATCGAGGAAGGATCCTGACATGAAGCCAGCGATGTTGAGTCTATTTGCAACTTGTATTTTGTTCGCCTCTGCTTCCGTTCAAGAAGCGAGGGGTACGCCTCAGACTAAATATTCTGTTTCAGAGCAGGATGCAACCGTAGTTGCTCCCGGGAACTACAAAGTAGAGTTAGAAAATGATTTGGTTCGCGTCGTCCGGGTCACGTATGCGCCGCATGAAAAGTCGCAGATGCATGAACACTATGGGAACGCTGTGGTTATTGTGGTTCTCCAAGGCGGCGGCAGGATGCGCCAAGCAAACGCCGATGGCACGATAGTTGAGGGCAAGCCGGAAAAAGCTGGAGCAGTGCGGTTTGTGCCTGCCCGCGCTTCTTTCAAGCACGCAAGTGAGAACGTCACTGACTATCCGCTTGAAACAATTCGAGTCGAATTAAAAATGTCTCCCTGTGCCGGTAAGTCCCAACCTTAAAACGAGTGGATTTCCCATGCGCCACTTCAGTGATAACTGCATAGTCAAATCCTTCATCACGCATCTTTAAGCTGGTAAATAAAAGTTAATGCTGGTTTCAGCTTGAATTGCCTCAATGGCCGCATATAATCCCCGCCGCAGCCTCGCTGTGACTGCATTACGTTCCACTACCACGCGCGAATGCGTTCGGCTTTCCCGGGGAGGAATATCCGCATGAGCACAAGGAACTCTTGAATTTTTGGTGGGGACTGGTAGTTGGAATTGCTGTTGGCTAGAACCGCAGAATACTCGTCAGGAGGATATTCAAAGTGCTAGTGCGAGCTCGTTGCTTTGCAGTGCTGGCTCTATCATGTCTAGTAATGTCATTGGCCCATGCGCAAGAAGCGGCTGACACGGAGGAACGGAACTCCGGTCCTCGGAATCTGGTCATCACTTATCGCTGTGCCCCGCCAAAGCGACCTTTGCTGCGGAGTTACATGCTGAAGCAAGGGGTCCAACGGTTCGAAAAATGGAAGCAAGATGGTGTCCTTGCCGATTATCGGATCCTGTTCAATCGCTATAACGACGCTGAAACATATGACATGATGGCGATTTTAAATTTCGGCAAATATTCAGACGTCGAAAAATGGGCTGCGATCGAGACCGAGTCGCCTGGCGGGCTGACTGAGGACGCGCTGGCGTTCGTCACACCCCTGAACACCTACTCAATGGACGTGATCTGGCACGGATCAGCTCCATCAGTTCCACCTCGGGGCCACACAGTGTTTTTCCTCATTCCGTATGATTACTACCCGCACACAATCGAGGAATACATCAAGTACGCGAACGGATATGTCATTCCGCAAATCAAGGGCTGGGTTTCAGAGGGGATCATCGCGAATTACGGGATCTATGTAAGTCGCTATCCGACCTCTCGACCGTGGAAGGTCCTTTTTGTATTGGAATATAAAGATGCGGAATCTTTTGGCGCCCGCGAGCGCACGATGGCGAAAGTGCGTGCAGGTCTGAAGTCAAACCCCGATTGGAAGGCCCTCAGCGACAGCAAATTGAATATGCGCGTGGAGAAGGAGACCGTCGTCGCAGACGAACTTCTTCCGTCTAAATAGAAAGAACACTTGTTCGGTTCACAGTCTCGAACCAAACGCCATGTCCATGCAGGCAGCCGTGGTGGGTAATTGTGCTTGAGGGTGGCTAGAACGCCGGGTTCTTGCAGCCACCTTGATCGGACGTCTATTGCGGGGGCGCGCGCAGTCGTGTAACGGGAAGTCTCCACTCTCTGAGTGTCCCATTCTGGAAAGTCTCGACGAGAGGATTCTTGAATCGCACTTGGAAACAGAGGCTGGCCTGATGCCACAGATCACGCACATGGCCGATCGTCGAGCTTGTTAGTCCTTGAACAGCAGTCCATCAACGAAGATGAATCAAGATGAATAGTCGGTTCATCGAGCTTGTAAAACAGGACATCGCAAAGTGGCACGAGGCAGCCAAAGCAATCGATGAATTATTGCCGCATGTGCCCGTAGCCGACCGCCCGATGTGGGAAGCCCGAGCGGAGCAGTACGTGAGAAATGCCGAATCAATGCGCACCCTACTGGATGAGAATGGCTAAGAAAACGAACGCAGTTGCTTCGCAGTGAAAATGCCCACCCGCATGCCCGGTCGGGCTTGTTGGGCAGTGGCATTTTGCAAAATCTGAAAGCTCCACTGCGAGTTCCCGCCGGTGAAAATTCGGGTCCTCATAGTGGATGACTACGAGCCGTGGCGCCGTTATCTGTCGACCGCGCTTGCTACCCAGCCAGGATTGGAAATTGTGGGCGAAGCGGCGGATGGACTAGCAGCAGTTCAAAAAGCGGAAGAATTGCAACCGCACTTGATTTTGCTGGACTTGGTACTACCGGAGCTGAATGGAATTGAGGCCGCCCGCAGAATCAGACAGCTTTCCCAGAATTCCAAAATCCTCTTTGTAAGCATGGAACGAAATCCTGAGGTTGTACTGGGAGCCTTGGCTACGGGCGCGCCCGGTTATCTTGTTAAGTCTGATGCCGGAGGCCAACTCTTCCTCGCAATCAAGACCGTTCTGGAAGACAAGCGATTTGTCAGTAACAGCGTGAATTTGTGAAAGAGCGGATCCAACCTTGAATAGGGGGCCCCGTCCTTCTCTTGATCCGGTGTTTTGTTTAGACATGTCCCATTTACGGAACTGTGTGAATCGTGGAAAGCGAATCTCCATCCTTTTCGTAATCCCACGCTGTGCTGTCCCCTTTTGGTCACATTCGTAACCGTGAGTCTTCGTTTAGACTTTTACTCCCATGAAACCCATCAAATCTGCGGCTCGCGTGCCGTTCCCAAATGTACGATCTCGCGACTGACATTTCTGAATTGCGTAATTTTCTCAAAATCGCCCAGTTCAGGAGCCTGTCGGAGATAGATTTTTGCGAACGAAGAATCAACAACAATAATCGAATCTCTGTAAGTTATTGATTCCTGGCTCAGGAATCGTTGTCTCCGACAGGCTCTCAGGCTGTCCCCTTTTGGTCAGCCTTATCAGTGACAACAATTGCGGCAGTTGCGGGCATAGCTGCGGCATTGTCGAGAGCTGCATGGGCGGGAGTTGCCAGAAGATTCCTGGGCTGCAGAACGCCGTTAACAGTGGCAAAGGCAGTGCCAACTCCGATTCAACGCGCGCCAACCTGATTCCGCCTGCAGCGACCAGCAGGTGCTACCCGACTCTCACTTCTCCAATAACCCTGGTTGCTGCCGAGAGCAATGATATTCGTAATGAGTCGAACAGCACCGGGCACCGCAAGCGATATCTGGCGATAGAGTGTGTAGGCGTTGTATGCATAGAGTCCCGTTCCATACCTCGCGATCATTAGACCACCTGCTTGCGGTTTGTGATCTCGATCTTCGTTAAGGAGAATTGGGACGTATCTTGCGTCCCACTTGGCCAGAAAGCGCAGAGAACGTCGGCCTCCCCAGCCGCTAAAATCCTCCGGTCCGATCTTGTTCGGGTATTTCAATACAGAATGATCTGGCTGAAGGAATTCGACAGGAGAATCTTCCTCCGTTTCCGCGTCAGCACCAGATAGCAAATACGGGTACGGTCCGTAATTGTCGTCAAACTCTCCCGTGTTGTATTGGACGATGAGGACGCCGCCATTCTTCACGTATTCCAGCAAGCGCCAGTTGTAGGCTTTGAGGTCCTCGCGCGCCAGATAGGCGCGCACCCCCAGTACGATCGTTCCATAACGGGAGAGATCGCCTTGCGCAAGCGCCGTGCTGTCCACCAGGTCTACGTCGACGCCGAGCAGGCGCAAGGAATCAGGAACTTCATCCCCGGTTCCCATCACGTAGCCGACTCGCACCTTTGGGATCACCACCTGGACTGGACGCAGCGTCAATTTCGCCGGCGCCTCCAGGTACACCGTGTCCAATCCGGTTTCGGTAACCGGTAGGAAGCTGTTGCGGTAGCTCTTGCCCCTCGATTCGGCTATTGCTGCAAGATGGTATTCACCCTCGCTCAACTTAGGGGGAACCACCAGCTCGAAGACGATGTCTGCTTCCTGGTCCTGCTTCTGCAAGGCATAGGCCGCCGACAGCGGTTCCGCGCGCCAGCCCGCAGGCATCTCCAGATGAATGCTTCCTTCATTGGGACCATTCACATAATTGCGAACCGAGCAGATCACTTTCTGGCGCAAACGGCCCTGAGGGAGCGCAATCGCCTCCGGTCGGAAACGCACCGAAACCGGAGGGGCGACCGCGACTGCATGCCGAAATTGCACGCCGGTGTTGCCGATTGAACTGGTTTCCACGTCGGTGCGCATCGAAGCCTCAACGCCCTCGATCGCGTAAGTGAGCTCAGCCTGGAGCGGATCCGGAGTGATCGGTTCACCTAGCAGTTCTGGGCGAGTGATGCGGTAGAAGCCATCGTTCGGCGAATCGCGAATCCAGAATGCGCTCGTCAAACTGGCATTT
>DATMPC010000107.1 GCA_035567895.1 Terriglobales bacterium
CTTCACCAAAGGCGGCTTTCCCAAACTGGTTCTGGAGTCAAAGCGGGAGTTCGCGTCCAAGTATGGACTGCAGGGCGAATACTGGAAACACTTCAAGCCCGAAGATTCGCCGCAGGTGCTCGCCTACGTGAAGACGAACCTAAAGGATCTGGCGACGCATTATCACGCGCAGTATCAAAACACGCAGGAAGCGGGCGAGAAGCTCGCCAATTATAACGAGGCGCGGCGCTGGTACGGCGACTATCTCGATTCGTTCCCGAAGGACGCCGATTCGCCGACAATCAACTACCGGCTCGCGGACCTCCTGCTCGAGAACCATGATTTCGGCGAGGCAGCAAAGCAGTACGAGCGCACGGCCTACGGATATCCGCCGAACCCACGGTCGGCAGGCGCCGGCTACGCCGCGGTCTACGCATATCGCGAGCAGCTGAAGGCTGCTAGCCCCGCGCAGCTGGATGTCGTCAAGCGCAACACGATCGCTAGCTCGCTCAAATTTGCCGACGCGTTCCCGCAGCACGAACACGCCGCGGAGGTCCTCGGGGCGGCCGCCGATGACATGTACGAAGTGAAGGATTACCGTCCGGCGGTCGAGGCGGCGCAGCGCCTCATCGATCGCTATCCAAACGGGGAAGCGGGCATCCGTCGCTCAGCGTGGATTGTCGTTGCGCACGGCTCGTTTGAACTCGCTCAGTACCCTCAGGCCGAGAAGGCATACACCCAAGTGCTGGCAGTCACACCCAACGATGACAAGTCGCGCGCCGCACTCGTCGACAACCTCGCAGCCTCGATCTACAAACAGGGTGAGCTCGCAAGTAAGGCGGGGGACGACCGCGCGGCGGCCGATCATTTTCTGAGGATTCGCTCGGCAGCGCCTACGTCCACTATCCGTCCAGGTGCCGAGTACGATGCAGGCGCCGCACTCATCCGACTCAAAGATTGGACGGCCGCAGTGAACGTGCTGGACGCATTCCGTAATACGTTCCCGGATCACAAATTGCGGCTCGAGGCCGACAAACAGATTGCCCACGCCTACCGGGAGAACGGCCAGTTGTCGAACGCCGCTGTGGAATATGACCACATCGCCTCCAAGTCCGACGATCCCGCGTTACGTAGCGAAGCGCTTCTCGTGGCAGGCGACCTCTATGAGAAATCCAACGCCCGGGATCGCGCCTTGGATGCGTACATCCGGTACGTCAACGAATTTCCCAAGCCGCTCGACACTGCCCTCGAGACTCGCTCGAAGATCGCCGAGATGTACAAAGCGGCGAATGACGATTCGCACTATCAGGATGAGCTGAAGAAAATCGTGAGCATCGACGCGACTGCCGGGTCGGAAAGAACCGGCCGGACGAAGACGATAGCGGCCCGTTCGGCGCTGGTCCTCGCAGAACGGCTCTACCAGGATTTCGTGGTCGTGAAGCTGAAGCAGCCGTTCGAGATCAGCCTGAAGGAGAAGAAGCAGCGGATGGACCTCGCCATCAAGGGCATGAGTCGGCTGGTGGACTATGAAATCGCCGACGTGACCGCAGCCGCCACGTACTACATAGCAGAGACCTACTCTGACCTCGGACACTCACTCCTGCAGTCGGAGAAGCCCACCAATCTGAGCGCGGCAGAGCTGAAAGATTTTGAGGAGGCCCTCGATGAGCAAGCATTTCCCTTCGAGGAGAAAGCCATCAATGTACACGAAAAGAATATGGAAATGCTGCGGACCGGCGTCTTCAACGATTGGACAAAGAAGAGTCTGGAGAGGCTCACCGAGCTGATGCCAGGCCGCTACGCGAAACCCGAAATGAGCATTGGCTTCCTCACTGAGATCGAAACTTACGCATACCGATCGCCGTCGTCGCAGGTTCCAGTACCGACAACGGGCACTGCCGACACGACGCCAAGCAAGCCCGATCAGCCGGCGCAGCCGACACCGCAACCCGCAGACAAAGGAATGGTGAAACATGGGACTTCGCAATAAGACTCGCGCCATGAAAGCGATTTGTCGTGGGATAGCGTGGTTGGCCGTGCTTCTCGCCCTGGGCTGCGCACCTGAAGCGCGACGTACAGCGAAGGCCGGGTCGACGGCGAAACCTCCGGTGGAACCGCCAACCTTGTCCGTGGACATCCAGCGGGATGCAAGTGGGCTCACCTTCACGCAGCACGTTCCCGTAACGGACCAAGTACGCGCCGACTACGAGGCGGCGGTGCACATGCTGGAGCAAGCAGATTACGATCAGGGCATCGCCTTGCTGCTCAAGGTGACCGAACAAGCGCCTGCATTAACGGCAGCCCAGATTAATCTCGGCATCGCGTACGAGCGCAAAGGCGACCTCGACAAAGCCGAGGCCAGTCTGCGTAAGGCACTGGAATCCAATCCACAACACCCCGCCGCCTACAACGAACTCGGTCTGGTGCAGCGGCGCAAGGGAGAGTTCGCGAAGGCGCGCGCCAGTTATGAGGCGGCGCTCGCACAGTTTGCCGATTTTCATTATGCGCACAAGAATCTTGCCATTCTGTGCGACCTGTATCTCGGGGATTACCCCTGCGCACTGGAGCATTACGAGGCGTACAGCCGACTCGTTCCGGACAACACCGACGTCCAAAAATGGATTGCCGACCTTCGCAACCGCAAAGGCCGAAAGGAGAAGCCATGAGCCGACACTTATTATTCGTACTGATGATGGCGAGTGCCGTCGCGCTGGCTGCCGACAAGCCCAAGACCCAACACGCCGACGCTGCCGCCGCGACCCAGAAAAAGAAGGAGGCAGGGCAGAGAGGGACGGAACGCGCGCAGGCAAAGACAGAACCGGCACAGCGAGGGAGTGAGGAGCCGCAGGCAAAGATGGAAGAGGCACAGGGACAGGCTGAAAAGGCGCAGGTAAAGTCAGACGAAGGCGCGAAGCTGACCTCCGTCCCCGATGCAAAGGCGCTCGGCATGTCCATCTTGGGCAATCAAGATGCGCCCAAGTCGTTGGTTATCGTTCCCTGGAAGAGCTCGGAACTCGGCGACTCGCCGGGCATCTCACCGATGCTCGACGACTCCAGGCAGCCCGTAGACAAGGAAGTGTTCATGCGGTCGCTGCGCTACTACGAGATCCGGTCGAAAACGAAGCCGTGAGAACGGTGTGCACGTCGTTAAGCGAGAACATCGTGCGAAAAATTCCTAGTGACCCGTGGGTTAGAGTCCCGCCGATCCCGCCACTTTCTTTTTTTTGCAGGTTGTCCGCTCCGCTCTGCTTGTCGCTAAAGATCTTCTACTCTCTTGTCTAAATTTTGACCGACCTGTAGTGTACGAAGTTTCCGATAGCCAGCCAAAACTGACCAGTCTGTCATACGACAAATGCACGCAATCTGGACGTTTCATCCAACAGCACTGTGATCGGAGCGTATGAGCCAGCGTTCGGAGGTATGCTTGGCCATTTCTTTCATGGTCTCAAATCGCACGTTGTGCAATCGTCCGCTCGGCTTACCGCGCATAGGCAAGGAGTCACAGCCTCTCTTAAAAGAGTCCTGACTCCAATCTGATTGAGCCGGGTGCATCGGAACCGGAGCTTTGGAGGGTTTGCTCTTCGGCTTTCCAATTTCACCACACCTCCAAGTACGACGAACATAGAGCTGGTCGAGCATTTCACGATCCCAAAGTGGCACAGGAATTGTTGCGCCATGCCTCGTTCTCAATCACGATGAATCCCTACGCGCAGGCGGTCACCGAGAAGAAGCGCGACGCGCAGAGCAAAGTGGTGGAGATGGTCGCCTAGCGCGGCGGGTCGACAGCTTCGGGCAACGCGGCAATCAATTGTCTGGAGAGGTGGTGTAATGAGGCGGTCGGGGAAAGAGCCTAAAGTTGCACTCGAAGTGTGCAAGAAGCTTGTACCAACTTTGTACCAGCGAGTTGCGGCGGCTTCGGAATTTGTCAAATGTATGGCGTCCCCGACGGGATTTGAACCCGTGTTACCGCCGTGAAAGGGCGATGTCCTAGGCCGGGCTAGACGACGGGGACTCGTTGACTCCATTGAGTTTAACAGGTTCCTCGGCGGCTTGCCCGCTTTGTACCGCGGTACCAGGCGAAGGCTGTGGCAGCCAAAGGCTTCACGCAATTGCCTTGGATGCCGCAACCTTATTCTCAGCGAGTGCTTGCGCATGCCAATCGAGCGTGAGTTTCAACGTGCTGTGCCGCATGAGTTCCTGAGCTGCTTTCCACATCCTTTGTCGATTCCCACCGCCTTGAAGCGAAACTCCGTCGGAATGTGGTGCCAGCCGAAAACTGCTGGCCTTATTCCGAGTCGGTCGTCTACTGGCTTGATGTGGTATCGAAAAGCCACGGAGAGAGAAATTGGGTGTTTCCCTCTCTCTCTACTCTCTCTCTACTCTCTCTCTCTACTCTCTCTCTCTACTCTCTCTCTACTCTCTCTCTCTCTCTCTCTCGACCCGTTCGGTTGCAACCGGCGGCAAAGACTTAATCGTCCGGTGCCTTGAAGATATTGCATCGTCGTGGGGCGAGTTTGGCGGGACTTTTTTCTACGCGAGAACGGATCTGGCCGATCGCTCGCTGCAGCCTGTCGCTGCCGCGAGGGAAATCGACGGCATTCCCAATCACGATTTTTTGTGTCTTGCCCGTCACTGGATTTGTTCGGCGATAAACCAAGACCGTTCTATTGCTTCGTTTACCTCCGAATAGAACTGCTAGCCACACTTTCTTGATGATTCGCTGCTTACATACCGGACTCGCAGATTCAGGATCGAGAGAATAGTTGCTCATGCGGCCTCCTTGAGGCCGGTTAGCCCCGGCGTAGAAGACCCTGGACGGAGATGTACGCAAGATTCTTCTTAATCTAGGTTCTCGTTGTCGAACAGAAACGGAAGCAGTCAGTCACGTAGGTTTTCCTGTGCTAGTCCGAGCGTTCGTTGAGTATTGAGGTCATCGTGCCATGCCGTGGCTTTCGACGCAGATGCCGTGTTCTTCCTAGTGCCGACGTCCAACTGTGGCATTGGTTTTGCCTGGAATAGGCGTCGGCAGGGTTTCGCCAGCCATGTCGCCAATTTGGTTGCGCGAGCTCTCCGGGCGCTGTCGGTGGCTATGCCTGTATTCGCATACATTTGCCGGTACAGTTTCGAGATGAAAACCAGAATGAGCCGGGACTTGAATGACGTGGCGCAGCTTGATCGTTTCCAAATTGAAGCGAAGCTGTAGAAGCGGTCCCAGACTCCCTGCGTCAGCACGCGCAGTTCGTCTGAACTCATAGTTGGATGCGGCATGAACATCTTGGGCCGGATTTCGTGAGGAATGAGCCAATATCGCGTGAGCGGGATTCCCCCGACCGTCTGCATTTGGTTACTTTGTGCCTTCTCCCACCGTTCGAAGTCAACTGTTCCGGGAAACGGTGTGAGCATTACGAATTGAGCGAACGCCAAATTGGCTCGTTGTGCAACTGCAAGAGTCACATCGAAAGTGCCCTCACGATCGCTGGGCAATCCAAAAATAAAGGAGCCCAGAACGTGGACTCCATGCGCGCGAAAGGTTTGCAGTTGACGAACCAGGTTTTCTCCCGACTGATTGAAGTCCTTGTAAACGGCCTTCAGTCCTTCTGGAGTAACGGCCTCAACTCCGACCAGTGCCCCTTTGATATTCGCTCTCTTCATTGCAATAAGGAATTGAGGATCTTCCGCGGCTTCCATCGTGATCTGCGTAAAGAAATTCATGTCTGCCGGCAGATCGGCGAGCCGATCCATGAGTTCGAATCTCTCATCGCGAATGCGTCTTAATTCCGCGACTCGTTGCTGGTTGTTTTGCCGCTCTGCAAGCTTTAGATCAGTCATCGAGACAGGATAGAAATTGTCGTCGGCGAGGGCTATGAACCTGAATCCTCGGCGCCGTAAATCAACGATCTCTTCCACTACAACATCTGTCGAGCGTTGCCGAGGCCGCTGGCCATCGGTTCGCCACACCGAGCAAAACGAGCAGTGCTTGGGACACCCACGAACAGTCTGGACTGAAGCCCACATGTAGCGGTTCGGCGGCAGAAGGTCCCACCGCGCAGCTTTGAACTGGCCAGCTTCAACACGACCGCCTTCGTAGATTCTTTTGAGTTGGCCATTCGCACAATCAGTGAGTGCAGCGCCCCAAGCCAGGTCGCCATCTCCGCGCACCACAGCGTGCGCTCCGCCTCGCTCAAATGCCTCTTCGGGGTAGAGTGTTGCGTGGATACCGCCAAAGACCACGCGGGCGCCGCGTTCGCGCGCGCTGCGGCCAACTGCGTAGCCGCGCAAAGCATTGCCGGTGTGAATCCCGATTCCAACGATGTCTCCCGCTTCCACTTGGCGTACATCCAGCTGCTGCAAAGTCTCGTCGCAGAGTTGTGGATCACCGAAGCTACTGGGAGTTGCTGCCGCGAGCACGTAAAGCCATCTTGGAGTGATGACAGCTACTCCAAAAGCGGAGTCACTGGGATTTACAAGGTGCACTTTCACGGTGTTGTGGGATCCTTTCTCAGCCGTCTTTTCTGTCTTCTATGTGAGCGGAGTACGTTTTCCGGCCAGAGACTGCCGAACTGCAACCAGTACTTCGCCTTCATCGTCTTGTTCAGGTCGCGGACGCTTGATGTCCCGGGCAAGGCCCAGCATGCGCAACGCAGAGATTCCATACCAATTCAGATCGACCTCGTACCAGGCAAGTCCATGTCGTGCCGACTGCGGCTGTGCGTGGTGATTGTTGTGCCAACCTTCACCGAAGGTAAGGATCGCGACCCAGAAGCTATTCTTGGAATCGTCGCCAGTCTGAAATCGCTGCGACCCCCACATGTGCGTAGCGGAGTTCACGAGCCATGTGAAGTGGAGACCGATGACGGTCCGCAGAAAAATACCCCACATCACAAATGACCATCCGCCTAGAACGAGCAGGAGCACGCCAAGCGTGGTGAGAGGAATCCAATGCCAACAGCTGATCCAGACATGAAACTTGTCTCTGCGAAGATCGGGGACATAGGGCAGAAGCTCGGCGGCATTGCTATGCATCGCCTGGCCCGTCATGATCCAACCCATATGGGCCCATAGACCCCCGTCGCGGGGCGAGTGTGGGTCCCCCTCCTGGTCGGTGTTCTGGTGATGGACGCGATGCGTGGCCACCCAGAATATCGGCCCACCTTCAAGAGCCAAGGTTCCGCACACCGTGAGAACGTATTCCACCCACTTGGGAGTTTTATAGCTGCGATGCGTGAGCAGGCGGTGGTAGCCCATGCCAATACCGAGGCTTCCGGCGACCCACCACAGAACGAGCGCCAGTAACAGCGCTTTCCAACTGAACATGAAGAGTGCAGCTACCGCGCCGATATGGAAGAGGACCATGAAGGAGGTGGTAATCAGACTGACGGGCTGCGTGAACGTGCGGTCGCCGGCAAAGATGCTCATCCGTTCCCCGTTTCGCCAAATAGTGGCGCTTTGTTAGATACCGAACATAAGGGAGGTCGGAGGCGCGTTTTGTAATAGTTGTGTAATTCCCCGGGCGTCAGATGTACGCGGCAGCATCGGTGGGATCCGAGAATGGTGCAGAGGTCGCGAAGACCATCTCGACCCGGGCGATGTGAGCTAAAGGATGCAGTACGGTATAGCTGGTCAATATTGAGCAGACTGCCACCTCGAACAATCCCTAAACTCAGAAAAGCAGGCGACTGTTTAATGGTGGTATCCAGAATCACTCGCTGTCCTACGTGTCTCGGAGTTGGCGTAGTGACCTTTCCAAAGGTCTGCCCCACGTGCCTTGGGAAAGGAACTGTGAGCGGTAACGCGCAGGCAAGCCCGCACTAGCCGCGTACTCTCTTTGGACAAATCGCGCGTAATGTTCCATTTCTGGAAGTTTTTAGCCTGTGATTAGAACACTAGCTGAATTGGAATGCCGCGATGGGGCACACTATCCGGTTTCGGGCGTAGCGACAAAAAGCCGGAGCGGCGATGCGCTCCGGCTTCCTATGCCGCTGATCTAAGCTGCTTGTGGCTGAGAGGCATCCGATCCATGCTGTCTCACCAGTTTTGTTGTAATTCCTATTACGAGAAACGACGACGCCCACTGGCCTACGAACAACGCCTAATTATCTTGCTTTGCAACTTTTAAGATTAGAGAAGCTGCCATCGACCCGAGGGCCAATCCTAGAAAGACAGACGAGGGAACTTGCTACGTAGCCCTTTCGATTGTTCCCGTAAACTGATCTTCACGTGCTTCGCCTTGAAATACTCTTGTTGTCATTTAAGACCTCTTATTTGACTGGCTAGTTTGTTGGTAAAACTCCTAGTGCCCAGAGTTAGGCAACGGTTTTTTTGTTCGGACGTTGGTTCACGCTGGCCTCATCTTCGCGGTCCGCGTGCAATTCCTCGCGCTTGACTTGCTCATTCACTTGTCGCGATTCCTGCATTTTCTTCTTTCCAACCCTTACTTCCTCTTTGACTACCGGTTTCTTTCGACACGCACCTCTTCTTCCGACAGCGGGACACGTATCTCCTGATTCGATCCAATCGCTTCGGAAGCCGGAGTGCCGGCTTGTGCAGGTATTCGGTCGATAACCAGTTCTTCACGTGTCACGGGAACCTCAACCGTCTGATTTTCGGTAACCACTTCCTTCCGGAACCGAACTTCCCCTTTTGAGACCCGTTCTTTGTGAACACGCAGAACTTCGCTAAGAAGTTGAATGCGCTGTCCGCCTTCGAGGCCGTCTGGTTTGCTGCTGGCATTTTGGCCGATATTTGGCTCAACGTTCGCGCCGTGCGCTCCCGTCCAGCGCTATGTTCAGGTGCCCTCGGCTTCGCCGCATCTGCGAGGACATCGGCATAAAATAAACTGCAAACATGGCAGATCGCCTCTACCTCAGCCTCTGGTTCCCCAGCTTCGACGAACCGGATATCATGCCGCGCACCTTGGCTGTCCTCAAGCAGTTCCCTTATTCCAGTTCGCAACCGGGCATTCGATATCTCGGCATACATGCTATCTCGTGGAATGAGCCGCTGGTCTTCGAGCAAACGTTCGACGCGCGCGTGACTCCGGAGCAGGCTATCGAAATCGCCACAGAGCACGTGCATAGCGATCACGCTTACGAGCTCGAGGCCATGTGGGACCTGTGGAGTCCCGAAATCGTTGGGGGACTTGATACTACTTGGCGGCTCCAGCCGCAGCCGGTGAAATTCCTCCTGCACGGAACAGACTTCGAAGACGGAATCTTCCAGGAGGACGGACACATCGAGATCGATTTTGGACTCGACACTCCTTTCCTGCACGAAGAATTGGAACTCGATGAGCTTAGCGAGGAGCGCGTAAAAGCCAACGTGCAGAAGCTGGTCGCGTTTACTTCCGCCGTCGAGAAGAATGCCGGAATCAGAGGCCGCATCTTATGGTCCGACTCTGAAGAGAATCTGGTGCAGAAGCTGATCGCGCGATTGCAGAAGGTGCAGTAGCCGCTAAGCGCTGGCAGCTTTTTCCGTAACGATCTCGGAGAAATCGGCAATCTCCGAAAAGCTGCGCTGCATAGTCGCGAGCAGTGCGAGACGGTTTGAGCGAAGTTTATCGTCTTCGACCATCACCATCACCTTGTCAAAGAAGGTGTCCACTACGGGACGAAGCTGCGCGATGTGGTTCAGAGTTTCCTGGTAGTGTCTTCCCTTGCGCAGCGATAGAACTTTGTCGCGAGTTTCTGTCACTCGAGCGCCAAGCGCCTGCTCGGCTGGTTCTTTTAGATGGTCGCTCTTGAATTCATCCGGCCATTTTTTTCCACCTTCGCGGGCCTGGCGAAGGATATTCTTGATGCGCTTGAATGCTGTCGAGATCGCGATGAAGTCATCCGTAAGGCGAACCGCACTCACAGCTTCTGCACGCTGTATGGCATCCACAACGTGATTTGCATCGGCGCTCAATACCGCATTCACAACATCGTAGGCAAACCCGCGGACGTCGCGCAGATAGAACTCCAGGCGTTCGCGTAAGAACTGCGCAATGGCAGTGTAGGTCTCTTCGAGGTCGCGAAGCTTACCCTGCAGCTCCGTGGCGGTGCGGTACTGCTCCAATGCAGCACTGAAAATTTCTTCGAACGATAACGGCAGGTTATGTTCTGCGAGTATGCGAACGATTCCATTCGCCTGCCGGCGCAGGGCAAACGGATCCTTCGATCCGCTGGGCTGAAGACCAAGCGCAAACATTCCCGCGATGCTGTCGGCTTTATCGGCCGTGGACACGATTGCGCCTTCCAATGAGCGCGGCGCCGGATCTTCCGCTGATTCCGGACGATAGTGGTCGTAGATCGCGTCGGCCACGCCTTCGGGATGGCCTTGAGCCCTCGCGTACAGACCGCCCACGATGCCCTGCAGTTCCGTGAATTCTTTCACCAACTCTGTCGTGAGGTCGGTCTTCGCCAGCAAGGCAGCCTTGTCTGCGGTTGCCTTGGATACGGTAACTCCCTTTTTCGCCAGCGCGTCAATCAGCGATGAGACGGCGGCGCGGATTCTTTCCGTTTTGCTCCAGTAACTGCCTAGATCCTTCTGGAAGGTCACACTGCGCAGCATCTCGACGCGTTCCATAAGAGGAATCTTCTGATCGGTCTGCCAGAAGAACTGCGCGTCGTTGAAGCGTGCACGCAGTACGCGCTCGTTGCCATGGCGGATCACTCCATCGCGATCGCCGTCAGTATTCAGCACGGCAAGAAAGTGCGGAGCTAGTTTCCCACTCGCATCTTCCACAGCAAAATATTTCTGGTGATCGCGCATCACGGTCACGAGAACCTCCTCCGGCAGCGACAAGAAAGCGCGATCAAAGCTGCCGAGGATCACTCCGGGAAATTCTGTCAGGTTCACGACCGTATTGAGCAGTTCAGCATCCTCCCGCCAGCAGGCTCCGCTCACCTTGCGCGTCTCCGAGTCGAGAGCTTTGCGAATTTGCGTAAGTCGCTCTGCGGGATCGGCCACTACCTTGCTCGCCTTGAGTTCTTCCACGTATTCATTAGCGCCCGAGATGGTCACCGGAGCTGCGGTAAGAATGCGATGGCCGCGCGAGCGATTACCGGCCTTCACGCCCGCATATTCAAGCGGAAGGGATTCGTCGTCCAACAACGCCACAATCCAGCGCACCGGACGCACGAAGCGTTCGGGTTTGAAGGCGCGCCAGTACATGTTCTTCGCCCAGTAGAGTGCATTCAACTCTTTCGGCAGAGCTTCCGCCAGGATCTCAGCCGCGCTTCGGCCTTTGCGTACTACGGTGGCTGCGAGGTACTCGCCCTTCGGATTTGTAATCTTTTCCAGCTTGGCAATATCCACTCCGGCCTTGCGCGCAAAGGCTTCAGCCGCGGGAGTTGGATTCCCATCTTTGAACGCGACCTTGGTCGCTGGGCCGATCAATTGTTCCTCGACGTTCGGCTGTTGTGATGAAACGTGTCGTGCCAGTACTGCGAGCCGGCGCGGCGTCGAGAACGAGGAGATCGCGGCTTCGGCGCGCTGAACGGTCAGGCGCTCGCGCTGCAGCAAATCGGTGACTCGCTTCCCGAACTCTTCGCGAGCCGCGTCGAGCATGCGTGCTGGAATTTCTTCGCAGCCGATTTCGATTAGGAGGTCAGACATTGATGAGGTTCTTACCGCGGAAATAATGATTCCAAACGGACAAAACTCTAAAGACTGTCATCCTGAGCCCTTCTTTTGGGCGAAGGATCTCCCGGGATGCTTCAAACGTGCTTGCTGGATACTGGTTTTTCGGCCAACACCCTCGTGAAAGAGCCGGGACGCGGCGCTCAAGTCCGATACATCGCGGGAGATCCTTCGCCCAAAAGAAGGGCTCAGGATGACAGTCTCTTGGAGTCGTGTGCTGGTCAAGAGCCTGGGTGCCGGCGACAATCGTCACTCGCATCAAGCAGCCGCTTCCCGACCTGAAATCTGCTGCTGATCAAGATATGCCTTGGCAACGCCCACAGCCAAAGCACGAATACGCGCAATCACTCCCACACGCTCCGTCACGGAAATCGCACCGCGAGCATCAAGAATGTTGAACAAGTGCGAACACTTCAGGCAGAGATCAAAGGCACCCAACACCGGATAGCGACGCACATCTTTGACCGCTGCTCCCGCTTCCGCAGTTTTCTTCTTCATCGCGGCATAGCCATCAATCAGCGCTTTGCATTCAGCTTCGTAGAGCTGCAGATGCTGCCAGGCCTTCTGAACATCGGCCAACTCGAAGTTATAAACCGAAAGTTGGAGCTCCTCCGTAAGTCTCACGTCACCATACGTGACAGTTTTGCCATCGGCCCCGCGCGTCCACACGATGTCATAGATGCTGTCAACATCCTGCAGAAATGCCGCGAGACGTTCGAGACCATAAGTCAATTCGGCAGAGATCGGATCCAGATCAATTCCGCCGCATTGCTGGAAATATGTGAACTGAGTGATCTCCAGGCCATCGAGCATCACCTGCCATCCGATTCCCCACGCACCCAGCGTCGGCGACTCCCAGTTGTCTTCCTCGAACTTGATGTCGTGCTTGCGTAGATCAATGCCAATCGCCTGGAGCGAGCGCAAATACAGCTCCTGAACATCGTTCGGTGGCGGCTTCAGTATTACCTGAAGCTGAAGGTGCTTGTACAAACGATTGGGATTCTCGCCGTAACGCCCATCCGCCGGACGCCGAGAGGGCTGAAGGTACGCCGTGCGATACGGCTTAGGTCCAAGCACGCGGAGAAATGTCTCAGGAGCCATAGTGCCGGCGCCGACTTCGATGTCGTAAGGCTGCTGGAGCACGCATCCATAGTCAGCCCAGAAGGTCTGGAGCTTGAGGATAAGTTCCTGAAAGGTTGGCGGCGACAAAAAGCTTCTGAGCTCCTAAGCTTCTAAGCGGCATAGCAGCTATGCAGCTTGTTTGATTTAATCCAGCTTGGCCAATGCGATGCTGGTTACCAGCTTACCTTCGATATGGCGTTCGATGCATTGCGCGAGAAACTTTCTCAGGTCCGCGCCGCGCTGCCGCTTCCACGGTTCTGCGGCAAACGCGTCGACAGGATAACGAAACATGTCCGCCGCGAGCTGCCGCGACGGCAATGACATCTCCGAACTGGCAAGCCGTTTGTGCTCCGCGCACATCAATCCATCGGCGAGCGCATGAAAGAAGACGCGGCCCGATCCGTTCAGCTCATCCCCACACACAATGCAGGCGCCCAATTCGGGAAGCAGGCCCATCAGCCGCGTCATCCACAGATCAAAGTACGTGAGCGGCATCCAGATGCTGCCGGCTTCCAAATGTGGCAAAACTGAAAGCGTCAAACGAAAGACTGCATCATTTACGTCGTGGTCAGGAAGCAAGCCATCAAGCACTTCCGCCACATACGACAACGCTACCGTGCGCTCGTAATCAACGTCGTGCATCAACGGCGACTCGATCACATCGAACGAGTCGAGCCGGACCAACTCCTGGCCTTGCTTCTGATCGTAATAAGCTCGAACCCTGGTTAGCGGTTCGAGCGCGCCCCCGAAGCGCCGTTTTGACTTCTTCGCCGAGCGCGCGACTCCCCGGATCTTGCCCTCTTCGCGTGTGAACAACGTCACCAGCAGATCAGCTTCCCGCAGCGGATACGTCCGCAGCACGATGGCGTCTGACTGCTTGAGCACCGTTTTCGCTGACCTCGCATCGATTCTATGGCAGTTTCACCTGTACTGGTAGAGACGCAGCACGCTGCGTCTCTACCAGTGCAAAAAGCAAAGGCCCGGCCTGTGCGGCCGGGCCTGTACACCGAATTCCTCTAGCGCCCAAAATACTGAGAGTTCTTGACCTCGTATTCTTTCCATTTCTCGGGCAGGTCGTCGGCAGCGAAGATCGCCGAGACTGGACAAACCGGAACACACGCGCCGCAGTCGATGCATTCGACCGGATCGATGAACAACATGTTGCTATCAGCGTGCGGAGCCTCGTCTTTCTTGGGATGAATGCAGTCCACCGGGCAAGCGTCGACGCAAGCCGTGTCCTTAGTGCCAATGCAGGGTTCTGCGATTACGTATGCCATCGAATCTCTCCAAATGAGTGCGCTATCTAGACGCAATAAGTTCTGAAGGATAAAGAGGAATTCTATCAGCGTCGCTGCATTTTCACCACGGAGACACGGGGGCACGGAGAACGACAAGGAAGAGGAAGACCTAACCACAAAGGTCACGTTGGATCACGGAGGATCTGGTCGGTAATCCGGCAACCCTTGGTGATCCTTCGTGTCCTTTGTGGTTTCACCAGCGGTTCTCCGTGCCTCCGTGTCTCCGTGGTGAAAGGTCTTCACGCCAGCGCGGGTTCTCGCTCTTCACCCGGCTGCTATTTCAACCGATGGTCCGACGACCGGATGGCCCGATTCTCCCATCCCTTTCCGAATGCTAAAATCTCCCCAGTGGCTCTTCCCATCCGCCTGATTGCAGTGGACATCGATGGCACTCTCATCGACTCCACTCTGGACATTCCCGCAGGCAATCTTCAAGCACTTCGCCACGCCCACGACGCTGGGGTCGAGATCGTCCTGGTTACAGGGCGCCGCCACCGCTTCGCCATGCCAGTGGCCGAACAGCTTGGGTTCGAGTTCTGCCTTATTAGTTCGAACGGCGCGATTACCCGATCCACAACTGGCGAATTGTTCCATGCCGACATGCTTCCTCGGCAGATTGCGCACCGCCTTTGTGAGCACATGGTAGAGTTTTCCGGCTGCACTGTGCTTACTTTTGACAAGGAAGCCCGGGGAGCCATTGTGGTAGAACGTACCGACGAACTCGGGACCAACATTCAGCGCTGGATCGACAAGAATCGTATGTATATAGAAGAGGTCAGTCCCATTACGACTGCCTTGGTTTGCGATCCGGTGCAGGCGATGTTCTGCGGTACGGTGAAGCGAATGAAGCCGGCCGAGGCCCGACTCAACGACGGCACGTTTGCCGGCCAGATCAACGTGTTGAAAACACAGTATGACCACCGTGACCTGTGCATCCTCGATGTCCTACGCTACGGTTGTTCCAAGGGATCGGCCCTGGCGCGATGGGCGGCCCATCTTGGCGTTCCGCGCAGTTATGTAATGGCAATAGGCGATAATTACAATGACATCGAAATGCTGGAGTTCGCCGGATTCCCGTTTGTGATGGCCAATGCCTCGGACGACCTGAAGCGGAATGGCTGGCCGGTGACTCGGGATAACGAATCCTGCGGGGTGGCTGCGGCGATTGAAGAAGTGCTGGCAGGCTGAACCGGCGGCGGTAGCCGCTGGGTACGTGAGGGCCGGCGCTGATAACGACCTGCGATTAGCCCAGCGGCTACCGCCGCCGGTACCGACAACACGATGAGACTGATTCGCAAATCCGTGATGCTGGCCGTCGTGGCCCTGGCCGCGATGTCACTGCACGCCCGCGAAAATGCAGTCCTGCGCACCGGCTTCACGATCTCCCACGATCATCACCAGCAGATCGGAACGATGACGCGGCTCTTCCTCTCAAAAGCCGACGACGAGTATGTGGACGTAGAGACGGAGAAGATCGTCAGCTTCGAGCCCGACGAGACTCCAGTCGCAGCGCCAGTTCCAGCAAGGCAGTTCACTGGCCCTTCATCTCCCGACCTGAACCAGATAGTCGACAAGGCTGCCCGTGAAAATCAGCTCGACTCCGACTTTATTCATGCCTTGATTCTCGCCGAGAGCGACGGCAAAACAAACGCTGTCTCCCGCAAAGGCGCTCAAGGGCTCATGCAACTCATGCCCGACACCGCGGCTAAGCTCGGAGTGAAGAACAGCTTCGACGCGAACGAGAACGTCGCTGCCGGCAGCAAATACATTCGCGAATTACTGGCACGCTATAACAATGATCCGGTACGCGCTCTCGCGGCCTACAACGCCGGGGCCGGACGCGTCCAGCAGTACAACGGAGTTCCTCCATATCGCGAGACTCGCGCCTACGTCGCGAAGATTATTCGCGAGTTCAACCGGCGCAAGCTGGAGCAGGAGCGTTTGGCCAAGGCTTCGAAGAAACCAGCCAAGGTCGCGGCGGCCAAACGTCCCGCCACTCGAGATAGCAACTAATCCACGTGGATCGCAAACGACTCATCGTCACAGCGGTAGTAGTGTTGATACTCGCGACGCTCGTCGTCCTGCAAGTCCATTCCTGGCGCAAGTTCGATTGGGACATATTCGGTCAATCTCTGGAACAATTGAACTGGTGGAAGATCCTCGGCGCTGTGGCCCTGGTGTATCTCGCCGACGGACTCAGAGCCGTTCGCTGGGCGCTTTTTCTTAGGCCGGTGAAGAACGTATCGTTCTGGAGTTTGCTGCCGGCCCAATACATCGGCTTTACCGGGCTGGCACTTCTGGGACGTCCGGGCGAAGTCATAAGACCGCTGGTCATCGCGCGCAGAACCGGGCTGAGTTTTTCCTCGCAGTTTGCCGTCTGGACGGTTGAGCGCATCTTCGACATCTCCGCCGTCACCATTATCGTTGCCGCGGACCTCCTGTTCTCCGGAACACTGCAGACCTTCACCGACAAGCAATACAACATCATGCGAGCGCTGGGAGCGGTGTTGATCTTCATCGTCTTCTCGCTGCTGTTCTTTGCAATCAGCGTGTGGCGCAAGGGAGAGCAGATTGCGTTATGGGTAGAGCGCAAGCTAAGTCACAAGCCGCACGTGGCCCATCACTTTGCCGCCAAGATCAGAATCTTCAGCACCGGGCTGCACACCATCCATGACGTGAGTTCCTTTATTGGAATTAGCGTGCTTTCGATAGTCATCTGGTTATTAGTTGCCGTTGCCTACTACGCCGTGCTCCAGTCCTACGCCGATGAAACCGTCTACACGATGACGTTTGTTTACGGGATCATCCTCATGGCCTTCAGCGTGGCGGGAGGCGTTTTGCAGCTTCCAGTAGTAGGTGGCGGATCGCAGTTGTCGACGATCAAGGCCCTATATTCCCTTTTTAATACTCCGCAGGAACTAGCAACCAGCTGCGGCATCATGCTGTGGCTGGTGATGTTCGTGTCTGTAACCCCTCTGGGGTTATTGTTGGCTCGCCTGGAACACGTGTCGTTGCGGAAGCTCGGGGCCGAGTCGCACGTCGAGGAAGAGCAGACCGAAGAGGCAGCCGAGCGGCACAGTGCGGTGGACTCGGCATAACGAACGGGGCGTCCGGGCGCCCTCGCCCGGCGTGGTCTAACCTCATCGAGAAACTTTAGAGGACTCTCGGCTCCGACACTTCGCCGGGCGAGAGCGCCCGGCGGTCCGGAATGCTCATCACATCCGAGGGCGGCAGTGTCACAGGGCTAACAGCTAACCCCGCAAACTCCCACCCAACCCCTGCACTGCCGCGATTACCTGCTGACTCCAGCCCGATACCTCATCATCACGCAGGGTTCGCTCACCAGATTGAAACACGAGATGCAGCAATAGTGAGTACTTCCCTTCCGGCACTCCCGGACCCCGAAAAAGTTCGCGCGGCTCGATCAATTCCAGTTCGGGAATGTTCATGGAGTCGATCGCGCTGCGCAAACGCTCGTAGCTCACACTGTTGTCGAGCAGCAACGAGAAATCGCGCTCTACCGAGGGATAACGGGAGAGCCGCTGATAGCGCGGCTCGCGCAGAGGCGCGGCGAACAGGCGATCAAGGTCGAATTGGGCAAGCCACACTTCCTGTTTGAACTTGCGCTCTGCCGCTAAGTCGGGGTGAAGCTGTCCTAGCTCGCCAATGGTCTCGCCGTTAAGGACAACCTTTGCCGAACGCCCCGGATGAAAGTATCCCGAAGCAGGCGCAGAGAACTGCACGGGCTTCCTCTCGAACGTCTCTAGAATCGCATCGGCATCCCCCTTCAAGTCGAAGAAATCGGTGGGACGCTGCCGCAGCTCGACGCCTTTCTCTCCAAACGATCCGGTAGCGGCGAAGCAGGCCAGCTTTTTCTGCTCAACTCGTTCGCTGGACATCGCAAACACGTTTCCCATTTCGAACAACCGCACATCGGTGGCTTCACGATTGAAATTCCAGCTGAGCAGGTTGAGCATTCCCGGCACCAGCGAATTCCGAAGCCACGGAGCTTCCTCACTCAATGGATTCTCGATTGCCACGGGTTGCGCCGTTGAGAATCGCTCAGCATCGTCGGTTGAAATGAATGTAGGCGAGACGGCTTCGTCATAGCCCAGCGCGAGCAGGCGATTGCGAGTCTTCGATTCCGGCAACGCGTGCGGTAGCTCAACCACGCCGCCGGAGAACGATGGCAGGGTATTTGCGAAATTGTTGAAGCCGTAAACGCGAGCAACTTCCTCGATTACGTCGATCTCGCGCTCCACATCCATGCGCCAGGTTGGGATCTCGACCGTGTAGGCCTCAGGTGGCTGCAAAAGAGTGAGCCGGGCGCCCTCCTCTGATGCGCCGTTCGAGCTTGCACGCACATCGGTAAGCCCGAACCCAAGGCGACGCAAAATGCGCGTCACGTCGGTCTCCGGAATCTCCTGTCCAAGGATTCGGCCCAGTTCGCTGCGCTCAAGTTGAATCGGCTCATGAATTACCTTGCGCGCAATCTCGTCGTTGTATCCGGCGAGCTTGCCTCCCGCCGTCTCCAGCACGAGTTCGCTAACACGGTCGCATGCCAGTGTCGTTGCGCCCCAATCGGCGCCGCGCTCGAAGCGATGCGAGGCGTCGGTGTGCATGCTGTGACGGCGCGCGGCTCGGCGTACGGTTGCCGGATCGAACCATGCTGACTCGATGAGCACGTTGCGCGTGTTGGGCGTAATCATCGTGTCCCATCCGCCCATGATGCCTGCCAGCGCAATCGGCTTCACTGCGTCGGCGACGACCAGATCGCCGGGATGCAGCTGGCGCTCGACTCCATCGAGCGTCTTCAGCTTCTCGCCGTGAACAGCCTGGCGCACGACAATTTTGCCGCCTTCCAGCAGGTCGAGGTCGAAGGCATGAGTGGGATGCCCCATCTCCATCAGCGTGTAATTCGTCGCGTCGGCGACGTTGTTGATGCCGTGATGCTCCTCAATCAGTAGCCGCTCAGCGATATAGCGCGGCGACTTCTCTATGCGCACGTCGCGTATCGCTCGCGCCGTGTACCGCGCGCAAAGAGCAGGATCGAGGATCTCGACAGGAAAAGACTCCGGCTGAATCAGCTTCGGCAGTTTGAGAACGATCGGCTGCAACTCGAGGTTATAGATCGCGGAGCACTCGCGCGCGACGCCGTAATGATTCATGGCATCAACGCGATTGGTCGTGATCTCCATCTCGAAGAGCACGGCGTCGCCTTCGCCGATGAAACCCTCAACGGCGATGCCGGCGTGCGTCAGGTCTTCGGCGAGACGCACGTTATCGACGTCGAGCGCGACGAATTCCCGAAGCCATGTGGGAGAAATGCGCATTTAGCTAGTGACTGCGTACAGCTAAAACCCTGCCGAGCCCAAACACTGTCATCCTGAAGTCCCTGTTTTGGGCGAAGGATCTCCCGAGATGATTCAGACCTAATTGCACCCTCCTGGCTCTTTCACGAGAATACGGGCCGAAAAGCCGGGACAGCGCAATGAAGCCTGAAACATTCCGGGAGATCCTTCGGCCAAAGTCAGGCCTCGGGATGACAGTTTAGAAAACTGTCTTTACGCAAACTGCTCCAAGAACCTTACATCGCCCTGATAAAACAACTGAATGTCATCGACTCCATACTTCAGAATCGCAATCCGCTCCACGCCCATTCCAAACGCGAATCCGCTGTACTTCTTCGGATCGTAATCCACGAACCCATATACATTCGGATCCACCATTCCCGAACCGAGAATCTCGATCCATCCACTCGCTTTGCACATCCCGCAGCGTTCTCCGTTCAACCGGCCGCTTCCTCCGCACTTGAAGCAGGAGATCTGCATGTCGGCGCTCGGTTCCGTAAATGGGAAGAACGAAGGATAGAATCGTGTCTTCACGCTGGAGCCGAACATTGCTTTCGCTGCCTGATCGAGCGTGCCCTTCAAATCGCAGAAAGTGATGTTCGAATCCACCGCGAGCCCCTCGACCTGATGGAAGATGGGCGAGTGCGTCGCGTCGGCCGTATCGGCTCGATGTACTTTCCCCGGAACAACCACGCGAACGGGTGGCTGCTGCTTTTCCATCGCGCGAATCTGCACCGGAGAAGTGTGCGTGCGCAGAAGGAGGCGCTCGCGGAGGGGCTTGCCTTGCTGCCCTTTGATCATCAGCGTGTCTTGCGTATCGCGCGCGGGATGATTCGGAGGAAAGTTGAGCGACTCGAAGTTGTAGTAGTCGGTCTCAACCTCGGGGCCCTCGGCGACCGAGTACCCCATCGCCTTGAAGACTCCCACGATCTCGTTCATCGTCCGAATCAGCGGATGCTCAATCCCAAGCTTGCGCCGGTTGCCGGGAAGCGTGACGTCGACGCACTCCTGCTCCAGGCGCGAGGCTGAAACAGCAGAGCTGACGCGAGCAAGCGCCGCATCGATCTGCTCCTCGACGATTTTCTTGACTTCATTGACGCGCTGACCGACTTCGCGTTTTGCTGGCCCCGGGGCCGCTTTCAGCCACTGATCGTTGAGCAGCGTGAGAACGCCGTTCTTGCGCGCCATCCAGCGATCGCGCAGGATTTTCCAGTCAGCCTCGCTCGAGATAGCGGCACTCTCGCTCTGTAGAGCAGACTTCAGGTCACGTGCCGCCGCGTCGAGTGCGGAGGCTGAGAAGTCTTCGAGCTTGGGGACCGTGTACATATTCTTCGTGTGTCATTCCGAGCGGAGCATGACGTAGCGAAGCGAAGTCGTGCGGAGAGAGGAATCCCTACCATGCCGACGCTTTTCGGTAACTATAGGGATTCCTCGCGGGCAAACTACGCCCGCTTCGGAATGACAGAAACACAGACTAAGCGCTCTTAGCCAAAGCCGTCTTCGCCTGCGCTGCCAGCGTCGCAAATGCCGGCGCGTCGTTGGCTGCGAGTTCCGCCAGCACTTTGCGGTCGAGTTCCACTCCGGACCTCTTGAGTCCGTTGATGAACTGGCTGTAGCTCATGCCATTCAGCTTGGCGGCGGCGTTGATGCGCACGATCCAGATGGAGCGGTACTGGCGCTTCTTCTGCTTGCGCCCGGAGTAGGCGAACTTCAGTCCGCGCTCCACGCTCTCTTTGGCGCTGCGATAGAGCTTTGATTTTGTTAGGAAATATCCACTTGCGCGCTCAAGAATCTTTTTCCGCTTGGCGCGCCGCTTGGTTCCGCGTTTTACGCGAGGCATCGGCGAGTCTCCTTTTTTCGACTGCGGTTATGCGGCTGGAGGTAAGGATGATTACCTCTTCACACGCGATTTGCTCCGGACGAGCTCTGTGCTCATCTCAGATCCTGCGGTGGCGGGATCAACGGAGCGCGAAAGCAAGCATTCAGCACTCGGCTCTCGGCATTCGGCCATGAACCATTATGGGAGTCCAACGCGAACAGCTCATTCGATCTACCCAAATATCGATTTCGACGAAAATGATTCCTGGCTGAATGCCGACTGCCGAGTGCCAAATGCCGCCTCTAGTACGGGATCATTCGCTTCACTTTGGGCTCGTCGGCCTTGTCGACCAACGTATCCAGGTCCAGGCGCCGCTTGGTCTTCCTCTTCTTCGAAGTAAGGATGTGGCGCATGAACGCGTGCCCACGCTTCACCCGCCCGCTGGCGGTCTTCTTGAAGCGCTTGGCAGCGCCGCTATGGGTCTTTAGTTTCGGCATTCGTTCCTCTGCAAACAATTCAAATCCCCAGCAGCGTCGAGCCGCTGGGGACATAGTTAAGTATATGGGAAGGCGGGCCTTTTGCCAATTGATCGAGTGAAGTGAACCGTCTTCAGCCGACCCTCGCAAACACTTTTTCCCATGCATGATGTTTGTCGGCCTCTTCGGGACGAGAGCCGGGAAAGGTGTCGCTCAAGACCTCCAGATCCGACAGTTCTGGTACTTCGATCCAGCGCCAACCCGGAAGTTTTCCAGTGCCGCCGCCACGGACCTGATACGCCAGCAGCCGAAGCTGGCCCTTCTGCATTCCATAATCATGCGGCTCGGCGATCCGCGCCTTACCCTGATAAGTGAATCGAATAAGCCTCTTTTCCAAAATCGCCTTAAGAAGTAAGTCGTGAAATTTTCCAAGATTCATCTTGTGCTCTTTCACCTCTAATGGGCGGAGTGTTGCGGCCAATTGTGAGGTGTTGACCTTCTGCTGTTGCCCGGTCTTCAAGTCCTTAAGAGTAACCTGATCGGCGGCAAGTTCATCCTCTCCAACAATCACGACATTTGATACGCCAAGCTTTTCCGCTGTCTCAAAGGCCTTCTTCAGACGAAAGCTTTCATCGCCAAGTTCAGCGCTAATCCCTGCGGACCGCACATCGCGGGCGAGCTTTGCTGCGGCAACATTCATACCTACTCCCAATGGCGCGATGTAGGCCTGCGGAGGCGAGACATAAGTGGCACTCTCTGAACCTGCCGTAAGCGCCATTACGAAGCGATCTTCTCCTATCGCAAAGCCAATCCCTGGAGCACGAGGTCCGCCGAGCGCTTCTGAGAGACCGTCGTAACGGCCACCTCCCAAAATTGCGCTCTGCGCGCCGAGACTTCCTTGTGTGAATTCGAAAGCGGTGCGCGTGTAATAGTCGAGGCCGCGCACCAGGCGGTCATTGATCACGAAGGAAACGCCCGTGGCGTGCAGGATTTCTTGTACTTCTTCGAAGTGCTTGCGGTCTGCTTCATCGAGAAATCCCGAGATGCGTGGCAGCGTATCGATAATTGGCTGATCTTCGGGAACCTTACAGTCGAAGACGCGTAACGGATTTGTAACTGCGCGCCGCTGACAATCCGAGCACAGGCGGTCGACTACGCCGCTCAACGCTTTTTGTAAGGCTTCGTTGTAAGCAGGACGCGAGCTTGGCGAACCAACTGAGTTGAGCTGTAGCGTCCAATCCTTGATCTCGAGCCTATTGAGCAGCATCACCAGCATTTCGAGCACTTCTGCATCGCGTGCCGGCGACTCACTTCCCGCAGTGGGCGGTCCGATGACCTCAGCCCCAATTTGATAGAACTGCCGATAGCGCCCCTTCTGGGGACGCTCGCGGCGGAATTGCGGTCCGATGTAGTAGAGCTTCTGAAGTCCAGGTCGTTCCCAGAGTTTGTGCTCGATATATGCGCGCACGACGCCAGCCGTGTTCTCCGGACGTAGCGTCAAAGACTGCGCTTTCTCCGACTGCGCACGCGCGCGGTCTTCCCACGTATACATCTCTTTGGAGACGATATCGGTAGCTTCACCAACGCCGCGAGCGAAGAGCTGCGTGTCCTCGAAGATAGGAGTGCGGATTTCGGAAAAGTTGTAGAGCGCGAACACTTCGCGTGCGGTCTGCTCAACCCGGTTCCAGAGTTCAGTCTCAGGCGGCAGCAGATCGCGCGTGCCGCGCACGGCCTTGATCGTCAATGTCGAATCACCTGGATTTATTTAACCACGGAGACACGGAGACACGGAGAAAGGCAACCGGGAGGTATTCAGACTCAGCCTCTTGGACAACTAGGGCAGTTTCCTAAATCAACCGTAAACGGAGAACTCTCGTGAAGAAAGGCTGCGATCCTGAGAAGTAGGAACACTCCCTTGGCTGTTTTCCGTGACTCCGTGTCTCCGTGGTGAAAAATGATTTACCGCACAGCAGCGATGTACTGCGCTTCCACGCGGCGGGCGTTGCTCTCGGGGACTGGATACTCCATGTGACGCGCAGTTGCTCGGCCTATTTCGGCTCCATACATCAGCGCAACCAGATGCAAGGCCATGTCGATTCCGGCTGAGACTCCGGCCGAGGTAAAGATATTGCCATCATTTACTACGTGAAGATCGTCGCGCACGTTGACATTGGGAAATGTCTCCCGCATACGATGGAGAGACTGCCAATGGGTGGTTGCGGACCGCCCCTCGAGGAGACCGGCGCCGGCCAGCAGAAATGAGCCAGTACACACCGAGCAAACAACCTTGGCTTGTTGGGCGCACAATGCGACCCATCCGAGTACGCGCTTGTTTGACTGCAGTGCGCGCGTTCCCCAGCCGCCAGGAACAACCAGGATGTCGAGTGTCGGATGGTTCTCAAGCGTGAAGTCAGGAAGCACGTGCATGCCTCCGGTGGTCGACACGGGATCTTCACCCTCAGCGATTAGCACCACGTGAAGGGGCGAAGGCTCTTCGCGTCGTCGTTCTTCATTGAGCCGCGTGGCGGAAAAGACCTCAAAGGGTCCACAAAAATCGAGAATTTCCACTTCGGGAAATACCAGAATGCCGACGGTGTGCTGCACTGCGATACCCCTTGTTTACGCCAGAAGACCCAAAATCCTTGAACACGGAGGACACGAAGGTCACCGAGGAGGATACTACTGAATTGCAAGCTCGCCGCTGGGCACTAGGCATTCGACGTTGACTCAATCATCCCGCCGCCATCCTTCCGTTTCCTTCGTGACCTTTGTGTTCACCCCGGGTTTTCGGTTTTCAGGCGCCGCTCGTTCAAGTATGTCTGCGTGTAGTCGAGGTAATTGCGCGCATAGCGAAGGATCAACTCTTCGTCCTGGGCCCCAAGCTTCCGACGCATCTTGCCTGGCACTCCAACCACGAGCGAGTTCGCTTCGATTACGGTACTTTCCGGAATCACAGTGCCCGCAGCGATGATGGAACCGCGTCCGATTCGAGCGCCGTTCAGTATGACCGATCCCATGCCGATCAGGCAGGTATCTTCGATCACGCAGCCGTGAAGCGTTACGTTGTGTCCTACCGTCACCCACTCGCCCACCGTGACGGAATACTGGTGTCGCATGCCATGGAGGACGGAGCAATCCTGAATGTTGGAATACGCGCCGATGCGGATTGAGTGCACGTCGCCGCGAACGACAGCATTCATCCAAATACTGGCCTTCTCGCCTAGAACAACGTCTCCAATCACCTGAGCTGATTCGTCTACGTAGCAGGAATCGGGAATGGTAGGGCGAATTCCTTGATAAGGGCGGATCATGAAGGTCTCTGTCCCAGTGTCCCACGAGCCACAGGATTTGGGACAGTGGGACAGTTGTCTAACTCTGACTTAAGCCATTCATAATAAATGCCTTGTGAATTCAACCTGGCTTGGGACAGAGGTTCCGAAAAGGGCATCGAATAGCCAACCAGAGCGGAGCGTATTTTTCGAGGGTTGACAGTCACTCCAAGAATGGCAAGGTAGCATGCTTCGGTTGGTCCCCTTCGACGTTCTCCACTGTCGTCAAAGATCTGAGGAAAACTAGCCGAAATAGCCGTCAATTCTGGTGGAATCTGCTTGACTTGCCGGCTTAAGGCTGCAATAACTACCAAGTCCAAATAGGATCAGTTTGGGGGTGTAGTTTATTGGCGGAAGTACGAGTGCAAGAGGGTGAACCGTTGGAAAATGCCCTCCGCCGCTTCAAGCGTAAGGTTCAGACCGAAGACATCATTAAGGAAGTAAAGCGGCATTCTTTCTACCTGAAACCGGGTGAGAAGAAGCGCGTGAAACAGGCGCTGGCTCGCAAGCGGAATCGGAAGAAGGTTCGCAAAGAACAGGACTAGCAACCTCTAAAAGAGAGGGCCGCCTAAGCTGGCGGCCCTTTTTCCATTTGGACAAAAACTTCGCAGTCTGGAGAGAGTTTAGCGTTAACCGTTCCCGAGGGGAATGGAGGGCCGAACCTGCAGTTGGGGACAAGTCCCGAGAATCGAAATCGCCCTGTAGCCACGCGGGAGCGGTATTCGTGCAATTTCGCGGGAGAACGGGGGCTTCTCATGGAATTCCAGGACAGGCTGCTGAAGTGCATAGACTGCGGCTCTGAGTTTCTCTTTACGGCTGGCGAACAGCTCTTCTTCCACGACAAACAATTCAAGAACGAACCGAAACGCTGCAAGCCCTGCAAGACAAAACGCGCTGCGGCGGTTGGCGCGCCTCCGGCAAACAGTTATCAGAAAGTGGAAACCCGCACGACCTGCTCACATTGCGGCAAGGAGACCACTGTGCCGTTCAAGCCGACACAGGGACGTCCGGTATTTTGCCGTGAATGCTTCCAGCAGCGCCGCACGGTCAGCGCCAGCGCTTAAACGACCCAAGATATCAATCCTTGAATTTTTGCAAGAGTAGTGTGTCTGGGCTTGCCCATCACCACGGAAAAGCAAAAGCCCGCAAGTCTGCGGGCCTTTAAACACTAAATTGCGAGTTAGGAGTGCCTGGCAATGGCAGTTTTGTCCTGCGGGGCGCGATTAGCTGATTTTTTTTTAAGAGTTGCCGAACCCTGACGCTCGTGACGCCTGTCCTCGTGATTCACAAGGAGCGCTTCGATCTGGCGTAGTAGGTCGTTAGTATTCATAGGCTTAACTAACATGGAGTCGGCGCCCTCTTCCTTCCAATCGCTACCCAGGAGCGGGAAGGCAGTAAGGATGGCAACTGCCGGATCGTAATCTTGCTTCTTAGCCTCGCGGATCACGTCGTAGCCGGCGGTTTCGGTCTCCATCCGCATGTCAGTGATAATCATTTGGTAAGTATTCTGAGGAAGCCGGGCTATAGCTTCCTTGCCGGACGCGGCCGTATCCACTTCAAATCCGTTGATTTCGAGGATAGCTTTCAGCGTGAGAAGAATAGCGAGTTCGTCATCAACCAGCAGGATGCGACGTTTCATCGGGAATGCTCCAGGGGACCGATACTGAGTCGGTTTGAGCGTATTGAGGAAGATATAGCCATCCAGAAGTACCTCAGATGCGAATTGCGCCGACTCAGGTTGCGAGGTGAACCGGGCACCTCGTTCAGCGGCTATGATAACACCGTGAGAGGTTACTACATTCAGAACTTCGGATGCCGCGCCGCCCAGGCGGATGGATCGGCCATTGAACGCCAGCTTACGAACAATGGTCTGCGGCGCGTTAGCGCGACATCCGAGGCAGATATCGTCGTTCTCAACACCTGTACGGTAACCTCCGCCGCTGATCAGGACGCCCGCGCGGCCATTCGGCGCTCACAAAGAGAGCGTCCGGAGGCAAAAATTCTCGTTACCGGATGCTATGCGCAGCGTGCTCCGGAGGAAATTGCGGCGTTAGACGGCGTTACTTGGGTCGTTGGGAACTCCCACAAACACCAAATTGGGAACATTATTGCAGGTTCCAGTGCCACCGGAAGCGGCGAATTCGTGCCGCTAACCGCACTCGACACCAGCTTCCAAGGCGCGAATTTCGCCCCAAAAATCTACGCTAGCGACATCTTTGCGCACACCCAGCTCCAGTCCGCGCCGGTTTTTGAGGCCATTGAGCGCACTCGGCCGAACCTTAAAATCCAGGATGGATGCGATAACCGCTGCTCTTTCTGCGTCATTCCGTACGTTCGCGGACACAGTAGATCGCTCGCTATCGACAAAATTCTGCGAGAAATCCACGACTTAGAGGCCGCTGGATACCGTGAAATCGTCATCTCCGGCATCAATTTGGGGCGTTGGGGACGCGATTTTGCGGCTCAAAAGCGCAATTTTGCGGCAGAAACGAGCGATTCTTGGGCACAAGAGCACCAGTTTGAGGCGCAAGATCGCTTCGTTGAGGCGCTTCGCGTCATCCTGGAGCGCACGTCCGTCGAGAAACTGCGGCTCAGCTCGATCGAGCCCATGGACTGGACCGACGACCTGATCGCCCTCATGGCTTCCTCGAAGCGGATTGCCAAGCACGCACACGTGCCCTTGCAGTCCGGAAGCGATCGCATTCTGCGCAAAATGCACCGAAAGTATCGTCCCTGGCATTACGCGGAAAAGGTGGAAAAGATCCGTTCCGCGATGCCCGACGCAGCCATCGGCGCCGACGTAATGGTCGGATTCCCCGGCGAAAGCGACGAGTTATTCGAGGAATCGCGCGCCTTTATCGCGAAAATGCCGTTCACGTACCTGCATGTTTTCACGTATTCGCCGCGTCCCGGAACTCCCGCGGCGACGATGCCCGACCAGGTTCCTCTCGAACTGGCGCGAGAACGAAATCGGGAATTACGGAATTTGGCTGCAGAGAAGAATGTTGGGTTCCGAAGTTCCTTTTTGGGACGAACAGTCGAGGCAATTACGCTCGCAAAAGGCGATTCTGAGATGACCGAAGCCCTGAGCGACAACTATTTGAAGGTTGAAATTAAGGGCCAGCACGAAGCGAATCGGTGGATGAGGGTGAGAGTTGGTGCTTTAACGGAGCATGGAATGTCTGGAGAATCGGGTGATCGGGTCATCGGGTGATCGGGCGAAGTAACACCCGAATCAGCACTAACGCTCCCGACTGTCATTCCGAAGCGCCTGAATTTGGCGCGAGGAATCTGCTGTTTCCCTGGGCAATGTCGAAAGCAGCAGATCCCCTCCCTTCGGTCGAGGGATGACAGTATTTACAGTTCTTGCCTGATTAAACGATCAGGTCTGTGACATGGTCTTACTTCACCCGATCACCCGTTGGTCCGATCACCCGATTCTTAGCCGTGCTATACTCGGCTGAACTGCGCGATCCCGCGCAATCCCCCGGAGGAATGTATCGATAAACGTTTTGGCCGCAGTACTATTCGCACCAATGAGCGTATTCGCGCCCGCGAAATCCGTGTAATAGATGAGAACGGTGCTCAGCTTGGTGTAATGCAACCCTTTGAAGCCCTCAAAATTGCCCGCGAGCGTGGTTTTGACCTGGTAGAGATCTCTGCCACGGCCAATCCGCCCGTCTGTCGCATCCAGGATTACGGCAAGTTCCTGTATGAGAAAGAGAAGCAGGAGCGCGCGGCAAAGAAGAACCAGAAGGTCATCACCATCAAGGAAGTGAAGTTCCGCATCAATGTGGACGAGCACGACTACGAGTTTAAAAAGAACCACGTACTCCGCTTCCTCGAACAGGGCGACAAAGTAAAGGCCACCATCTTCTTCCGCGGCCGCGAGATGACGCATACCAATTTGGGACGCCAGGTGCTCGAGCGCCTGCTGAACGAAGTTGGCGAGCGCGCGGTAGTCGAATTCCGTCCGCGGATGGAAGGCAACACGTTGCACGCGATTCTTGCTCCACCGAAGAAGGTGGAAGGGAAGAAGCAGCAGGCTCCGCCAAGGCCGCAGCAGGGGAATCCGCCGGCGGCGCAGCAAGCCTGAGAGGAATCGGGTGATCGGGCCATCGGGTGATCGGGTGAAGTGAAACCCGGGTGCTGTTCTCTTAGACCTCAGAGGGAACTCTTTAGAAGACTTTTCATCCTGAGCCTGTTTTGGCGAAGGATCTCCCGCGATATTTCGGACTTGATTGCTCCTGGAAGGGCTCTTTCACGAAGAGTCCAGGTTCTTGGGCCAAGGTGCCACGGGGCAGCAAAATTCACATGCTGCATTCCGGGAGATCCTTCGCCAAAACAGGCTCAGGATGACAGCGTCTGAAGCAGCAACTTGGAAACCGAACAGGTTCGCGACTCTGGCGACCTAAGAAGCTAACGCCCGCACCACATCCACTGAACTTCGCAGCGCCGAATCCAGTGCTCCGGGTTCCGAACCACCTGCCTCAGCGAGATCAGGTCTTCCTCCGCCTTTGCCGCCTACCTTCTTCGCCACCTCGGCGATGATCTTGCCTGCCTGGACGCGTGTGGTCAGGTCTTTGGTTACGCCTACGATTAGCGCGACTTTGCCGTCTTGCACTGAGCCGAGCACTACGACTCCGGAGCCCAGTTTGTTGCGCATGTTGTCGACTAGCGTGCGCATCTGATTGCGTTCGAGATTGTCGACGCGCTGTGTGAGCACCTTGATGCCGTTGGCTTCCTGCACTTGGTCGGCAGCCGCTGAAACGGCCGATGAGGCCGATTTCATGCGTATCTGCTCGAGTTCTTTGCGCAGCCGGCGAATTTCTTCGTCGCGGCGTTCCAATTCGGTCTTAAGCGCCTGGGCGGGGGAATCGTCGGCGCGCCCGATCAATGTGGAGACCACGTGCTGGAGCTCGTGATCTTTGCGGAAGTGCTGCAGTGAGCCTTCGCCGCTTACGGCTTCTACGCGGCGCACGCCGGATGACACGCTTCCTTCGCGCAGGATCTTCAGCAAGCCGATCTCGCCAGTGGCTAGTGTGTGAATGCCGCCGCAGAGTTCGGTTGAGAAGTCGCCGATCTTCACTACGCGGACGCGTTCGCCATATTTCTCGCCGAAGAGCGCCATGGCTTTGAATTCGTTGATGGCGACGTCGATGGGCACGTCTTCGAAGGTCTCGACGCGGGTGTTCTTCAGCACCTCGCGATTCATCAGGTCTTCGATGTCCTGCAGCTCTTCGTCGGCAACTGAGGTGAAGTGCGAGAAGTCGAAGCGCAGATGGCCGGGAGCAACCAGAGAGCCTGCCTGTTTCACGTGCTTGCCCAGGGTCTCGCGCAGGGCGGCGTGGAGAAGATGCGTTCCGGTGTGATTGCGTTTCGTGGCTTCACGAACGTCAGCGTGCACAAGTGCTTCGAGTTTTTGTCCAAGATGGATCGGTTGGCGTGCCTTCACTTTGTGTGCACGCACACCCTGGACCGGCATCACGCAGCCGTTGACCTCGGCGATCACGTTGCCGGAGCTGTCGCGGAAGACTCCGATGTCGCCTACTTGTCCGCCGGAATCGGCGTAGAAGGGTGTGTGATCAAGTACGACCTCGCCTTCTTCGCCTGCCTTCAATTCGGGAACGCCTTGTCCGTCTTTGACAATGGCGAGAACTTCGCAGTCGCCTGAGACTGTCTGCTTGTAGCCCTCGAAAACGGTCTTGCCGAGGTCGCGGTAGATCGGGCTCGCCGTCTGCTTGGCTCCGCCTTTCCACGATGCGCGAGCACGCTCACGCTGCTCCTGCATTGCTCGATCGAAGCCGTTTCTGTCGAAATACACCCCATGGTCTCGCGAGGCGTCTAGCATGAAATCCAACGGAAGACCGAAAGTATCGAACAGCTTAAAAGCGTCTTCGCCCTTCAAAATGCCACGATAAATTCCATACTCAGTAGCTTCGGGCGGTCCTGCTTCATGAATCAGACCTTTTAGTTCGCTAGCTCCCTGCTCTAGCTGAGCAACATGTTCACGAGTAGTCTCTGCTGGTGCTGCCTTTGCTTCAGCTATCAGTCCCTCCAGCCCTTTGAGGCCAATTGCCAAGGTGTGCGCAAACCGATGTTCTTCCGTCAGAACAATTCTGGACACCCTAAGTGCGCTATCCACAAGCTCCGGATAAGCATCTTTTAGCTGGTCTCGAACCGCGAAGACCATTTCCCACATGAAGGGTTTTTCTGTTCCAAGAAGCCGTCCATGGCGAATTCCTCTTCGAAGTATTTTTCGAAGCACGTATCCTCTTCCTTCATTCGAGGGCATTACGCCATCGGAAATCAGGAGAGTAGTTGCCCGCGCATGATCCGCGATGATTCGAAGAGACGCATCTGCGTTCGGGTTGAAGCCATAAGTCGACTGGGTCAATTCTCCTGCGCGCTTAATTAGAGGAGTGAAAAGATCCGTGTCGTAATTTGACAGCGCACCTTGGAGCACTGCTGCAACGCGCTCCAGTCCCATTCCGGTATCGATCGAGGGCCTGGGGAGTTTCGTCGTACCTCCGACGGTCCGATCGTATTGCATGAACACGAGATTCCAAATCTCGACATAACGACCGCAGTCGCAGGGGAACTTGCAGTCGGTGTGGCCTTCATCCGACGCCTCCGGACCCATGTCGTAGTGGATCTCGCTGCAGGGACCGCAGGGGCCGGTATCGCCCATCTGCCAGAAATTGTCCTTCCTGTCACCGGGGAAAATGCGGTCTTTGGGAACTCCCGTTTCGAGCCAATATCTTTCTGCCTCGCTGTCGCGCTCAACGTCGAAACCCAATTCGCGAGATGCCGCGGCCTTGTCTGGGTCATCGAAGATCGTGACGTAGAGCCTGTCCTTGGGCAGGCCGTACCATTGCTCGGAAGTCACCAGTTCCCATGCGTAGGCGATAGCGTCTTTCTTGAAGTAATCGCCGAAGGAGAAGTTCCCCAGCATCTCGAAGAACGTGTGGTGGCGTCGGGTAAAGCCCACGTTTTCAAGATCGTTGTGCTTGCCGCCGGCCCGCACGCATTTTTGCGACGTAGTTGCGCGCGAGTAGTCGCGCTTTTCGATGCCCAGAAAGACATCCTTAAATTGATTCATTCCGGCATTGGTGAACAGCAGCGTGGGGTCGTTGGCAGGCACCAACGACGAGGAGTGGACGCGACGGTGCCCTTTGCTTTCGAAGAAGCGAAGGAAGGTTTCGCGTGTTTCTGAGCCGGATAGATGGCGCATAGGAAGTATCTAGTTTAGCAAGCGAAGAAAGAAGAATCGGGTGATCGGGCCATCGGGTGATCGGGTGAAGTAAAACCTGACCGATTCGCCCCTTAAGTACTGTCATTCCGAAGCGCCTGATGTTGGCGCGAGGAATCCGCTGTCTTTCTTGGCGCCGCAACGGACAACAGATCCCTCGCTTCGCTTCGGGATGACAGTAAAGAGAGCTTCGGAATGACCGTAAGAGAAGAGGTGGTCTTATGCAAGGAAAGCAATCTACGTGAGACTCAAAGAGCTTGCTGGTCTCACTTCACCCGATCACCCGATGGCCCGATCACCCGATTCTTCCTCACTGCACGGCAATCACAACCACCGTCGCGTCATCATGGAATCTCTCCTCGCAATGCTTCGTCACTGCCTGCATCAGGCTGCGCTGGATTTCTTCGGCTGAGCCGGTGCGGTGGCGAACCATGATGTCCTTCACGCGCTCCATGCCGAATTCTTCATCATCAGGACTTTCGGCTTCGGTGATTCCGTCGGTGTAGAGCACCAGGCGGTCGCCGCTTTCGAGCTTTAGCTGCGTCTGCTCGTAGGTCCAATCGGAGAACAGGCCCAGGACGCCCCCACCTACGCGCAGTTCAATGGCAGTGCCATCGGCGCGAGCGAGTATCGGCGGGTTATGTCCGGCATTGCTGTAACAGAAATTGCGTGATTCGGCGTCGATGACGGCGAAGAAGAAGGAGACAAATTTGCCGATCGGCATGATTTCGGTCAGCGCTTCATTTAACGAACTACAAAGCTGCTGGGGATGAACATCGTGCGTGACGATGCTTTTTTCCAGACCCCGCAGACTTGCTGTGAGCAGTGCGCCGGGAACACCCTTGCCGGCCACGTCGGCGATGGAGGCTGCAAACTTTGTGGGCGTAAGCGCGGTGAGGTGGCAGTAATCGCCGCCAACGTAGCGTATCGAGCGCGAAACGCCGCTTATTGTGATGCCATGCTGTGGGGGCAGGTTGAGCGAGAGCAGTTTGCGCTGAATCTCGACCGACTCCTGTTGCTCTTCGTCCAGCTCTCTATTGGCTTTTCGCGTCTGCTCTGCGCGGGCAATCAGGTCGCGTGACTTCTGAATGAGTTGAGAGTTGGTCCAGGGCTTCTGGATAAAATCCGACGCGCCGCGCTGCAGAGCTTCGACCGCGAGTTCAATTGTTCCCCAAGCGGTGATGACCAAAACGGGAACAGATGTGTTCGTCTTGCGAATGGTGGAGATCAGATCCAGACCCTCGGTTCCCGAAGTGGTATCGAGAGTGTAGTTGAGATCCATGATGAGCAGATCGAACTCGCCGACTGCTAGCGCTTCGATCACCGCGGCAGGGTGCATCACCGTTTGCGACTCGAATCCTTCAAGCTTCAGCAGCAGAGCAATCGCATGCAGCACGTCGGGCTGGTCGTCGGCGACGAGAACGCGCCTGGGCTTGGTAGCTGCACCTATTTCGGTAGCCAGAGAAGTGGAATAAGAGTCCGTCACTGCAATCTCCGATTCGGTCGAGCAAGACACTTGAAGGTTCTTTAAATCCCTTTGAAGTTAGTCTTCAGAGACTTAGGGAAGGGCACGGATTCTATCCGTGCCGAAAAAGAACCCACGTTATTTCTTTTCTTTCAGCGGCTTCAGCCGCGGCTGAAGCCGCTGAAAGAAAGAGGAGGAAAAAAACGATTCTCTCGCCGGCACGGATGGAATCCGTGCCCTTCCCTAAACCAGAAGAGAGCAAGCCCCATGCCATACCGAAGCAGGCGCCGGAACTCTCGCCGGTCGCTAAATAGACTCAATTGTGGCAGTTAGCGTTAGCAGATGGACGGATATCGGTGGGCTACTGTTCGAATGTGAGACCCTTGGAGTCGAAAGCGAACAGTCAGTCGTGAGCCCCAACCAACTGCGGCGGACCATCCAGCACGTAGCGGATCTTACGAGCCAGGGCTTCGGTTGTGAATGGCTTCTGCAGGAATGACATCCCGGCAGTGAGAACGCCATGATGAACAATCGCATCATCCGCGTACCCGGAGACATAGAGCACCTTCATTTCGGGACGAAGCTTGAGCAATCGCTCGGCGAGTTCGCGTCCACTCATCTGCTGCAGCACAACATCCGTGAGCAGCATGTCAATCGTGCCTTGATGACGCTCGCACATCAGGAGCGCTTCCCCGCCGTGTCGGGCTTCGAGCACGTTGTATCCATGCTTGTGCATAACCTGACGCATGAGTGCGCGGACTCCGTCTTCGTCTTCCACCAGCAGAACAGTTTCACTGCCATGGCGTGCCGGTTGCAGCGAGCGTGAAAGCGGAATTTCGACAGGAGCATCCACGCGCGGCAGGTAAACCTTGAATGTAGATCCCCGGCCGATTTCGCTGTAGACCCAGATGTAGCCACCACTCTGTTTGATGATGCCGTACACAGTGGACAGTCCCAAACCAGTACCTTTGCCGACTTCCTTCGTGGTAAAGAACGGTTCGAATATCCGCGATTTCACCTTCTCCGGCATACCCGTACCGTTGTCGCTGACGGCGATCATCACGTAACGTCCCGGCTTCACGGAAACGTGATCGCGTGCGTAAGCCTCATCGAGATCAACGTTGGCCGTTTCAACCGTTAATTTGCCGCCTTGCGGCATCGCATCGCGTGCGTTGACGGCCAGGTTCATGATTACCTGCTCAACCTGCCCTGGATCAGCTTTTACACGGCCCAGACCTGGCTCAAGCACAGTGAACAAATCGACGTCTTCTCCAAGCAGGCGGTGCAAAAGCTTGTCCATGTTGTGCATCACAAGGTTCAGATCGAGGACCTTGGGGGCGAGCACCTGCTGACGGCTGAAGGCAAGTAATTGCCGCGTGAGGGAGGCTGCGCGATCGGCTGCTTTCTTGATTTCGTCGATCTCGTGCCGCATGGGATCGGCATGGTCGAGATCGTCGAGGACGAGTTCGCTGTAACCTTTGATCACCGTGAGCAGGTTATTGAAGTCGTGCGCGACGCCGCCCGCCAGGCGACCTACGGCTTCCATCTTCTGCGCCTGCCGCAGCTGTTCTTCGAGCGTACGTCGTTCGGTGATGTCCTCGGCGATCATCTCGAAGCCGAGTGTTTCACCGCGTTCGTTTCTGAAGGGTGTTCCGCTGAGTCGAACGGTGATTGGGTGCCCATCTTTTCTTTTCCAGCGCAGCTCGACTGTGCCGAGCCGTCCCGAGTCGTTATATGCCTGAATAATGGCAGCTCGCTGATCGGGATCAGCGTAGATTTCGCGCGCCATATCCACTGCCAACAACTCTTCCGGGGACGAGTAGCCCAGCATTTGCACGAGCGCGGGATTGACGTCGAGAAATCTGCCATCGACTGTGGAGCGATACATGCCGTAAACGGCACTCTCAACCAACGACCTGTGCCTGGCTTCCGATGCCCGCAGAGCTTCTTCCTGTCGTTTGCGCGCCAGCGCAACAGATATGTGCTGGGAGACGTAAGTGAGAATCTCTTTATCGCGTTCACGGTATCGGATTTCTGGATCGTAGCTCTGGAGCGCGATCACGCCGAAGACTTTGCTTCCCTGGCGCAGCGGGGCTCCAAGCCAATCGATGCAATCAGGACCGAGCGGCTCGATTTCCCGCTTATCTTCGAGTGAGCGAATCTTTTCGAAGTCGGCCAGCAGCGCTTTGCCTGTCCGGAGTACGTATTCCGTAAGTCCCTTGCCGCGCTTGCGTCCCGCGGGAATCGGATCGCTCTGGTCGACAAAATACGGAAACTGCAAGTACTCGCCGCTTTCATCGAGTAGCGCAATGTACAGGTTTTGCGCATACATCAACTCGCCGATGATTTGATGAAGAGCTTCAAATAACTGCCCAAGGTCGTCCACTGAATTTGCGCAATCACTCATGCGATAGAGTGCCGACTGGAGTTGCTCGGCATGCTTTCGCTGGGTGATGTCGAATGCCGTGCACAACATCGCCTGTTCGCCTGCGAACTGCGTCACTGTTGCGGAGAAATCGAGCCATCGATCGTCGCCGTCTTTGTGGACAATCCGTAATTCGCAGCGCTGTACCGAGGTGTCCCCGCGTAGCCGGTCCGCAGCCCGCGAGTGGATCATCTCGCGTTGGTCGGGATGAATCAGATCCCAGGGACTCATTTCCCGCAGCTCTGCAGAGGTATACCCACAAACCTCCTCGGATGCCTGGTTGGAGTAAAGGAAGCGATTGCCATTGTGGATGAAGATCGCGGTGGTCGCGCTCTCGGCGAGGGCCCGGAACTTACTCTCACTCTCGGCCAGCGCGTGCTCGGCGCGTTTGCGCTCGGTTATGTCTACCAGGGTGCCCTGGATCATTGCGGCGTCTTCATCTTCCAGCAGGGTTACGTTTTCCAGCACCCACACTTCGGTGCCATCTCGGCGCCGCAACTTCATTTCGAAATTTGTGAGGGCTTTTTCCCGTTTTAGACGAGCAACGTAACGTTCTCGCTCATCGGGAGCTGAGTATGGATTGAAATCCGCGAGCTTGATCATCTGCTCGCGCGATTCGTAGCCGAAGATGTGTGCGAACGAATCGTTGCAATCGAGCAATCCTCCCGACAGCTTGCTGAGAAAGACTCCAGCCAGATTGCGCTGGAATAGTTGACGATAGCGTTCCTCGGAATCACGCAGCTCAGTCTCAGCTTCCATCCGGTCGCCCACATAGCGGAAGCTGGCCAGCAAGCCTGCTTTGCGCCCACCAATCACATATGTGCTGCTCACTGCTTCGAACGACTTCCAGTGTCCAAGCTTGTGCTGCAAGCGCACAACGATGGGATCGCCTCTGCTGGGATCCTCAAGCCCTTGCCGGAACCCTACGATGGCTATTTCCAAATCTTCGGGATGCACAAAATCGAAGCACGATCGCCCAACGAGTTCTTCGGGCAGGTAGCCGAGGTGCCGTGTAATCGATTGACTCTGGTAGATGACCTTGCCTTGCTCATCGAGCAAGGAGAGAACATCTGAGGATTGCTCAACGAAAGCGCGAAAGCGCTCTTCACTTTCTCGTAGAGCCTGTTCGGCGGCCACATGATTCGTGACATCTCGGCCAATGCTCAGGATGGAAGACGATTGACCATCGTCAGATATGAGGCAGTGACCGACTTCCAGCGTCCGCCGGGAGCCGTCTTTAATAATTATCTCGGCAGTAAAAGGCGTGGGTAGCTCTCTCTGACTACGCTCAGCCCACCTTGCGCGCACAGTCGGGACCTGCTCCGGAACCAGCAGGTCGAGGATATTCATGTTGAGGAGCGCGTCTCGCGTGTATCCCGAGACGCGCTCAGCGGCTCCGTTTACCCAGGTGAAGTTTCCCTGCCCATCGTGCGTATACATCACGTCGCTGGCATTATCGAGGATGTTGAAAAGTGCGGTGGTAGAGGCTGGCGGCGGAACGGCAGCGTGCGACCTCCCGCGCGTAGAAACACGGGCTCCAGGCGTGCTGGTCACACGCGCAGGCTTGGGCCTAAAGCCCATATCGAGGGGACTCCTGCGTGCTCATGATTGATGGGACTGCGTCCGGGGGCGCGAATAATGTACCGCGAATGAGGCATTACTCGGAAGGAAATGTTTAGTTACTTTCGTTTACCGTTGCGTTAGCCCCGCAGCGTTGTGGAAAACGTGGCAGCGAGCGGGCTACTGGCGATCGTTCCGCCATTCGGCAGCACTAGTGTCGTGCCTCCGCGCTCGCTCATCGTCTTTTGCGTCTCTTCTCACGTATGCTTAACAAAGTAATGAGAGTTCGCGTTCTCTTATTTGGCGTCCTAAAGGACATCTTCCAGCGCAGCGAAGACTCGCTCGATCTGTCGCCCGACGCTACGGTTTCCGACTTGCTCACGCATTACCGCGAACTCACGCCCGAGCGGGCTAACTTGTTTCATTCATTGGCACTTGCGATCAATCAGCAGTACGCTTCTCCCGGCGATCGACTTAAGGAGGGTGACGAGGTCGCCCTGCTCCCACCAGTCAGCGGCGGAGCCGAAACTGTTGTTCGCAAAGAGAGTTATCAGTGTGAGATTGTGCGCGAGCGAATCCGGACCGAACAGATCGTCGAGCGCATCAAGCAAGGCGAGGATGGGGCGGTGGTCGTCTTTGAAGGCATCGTGCGAAATCACACGCGGAACCGCCGGACGTTGTTTCTCGACTACGAGGCTTACGAGCCGATGGCGCTTACCCAAATGAATTCGCTCGCGGAAAAGGCGCTTGCCAATTACAAGGTAAGGGAGATCGCTATCATCCACCGGCTGGGACGTCTCGAGATCGGAGAAACCAGCGTGCTGATCGTTGTCGCCTCCGCACATCGAGCCGCCGCCTTCGATGCGTGCCGCTTTGCCATCGATACCCTCAAACGCACAGTCCCAATTTGGAAGAAGGAACATTTCCCCGACGGTGTCGTATGGGCCGATGGCGAGCCCTTTCCCGAAGAGCTGCGCGCAAGTTCTGATTCAAGCATCGGTGGGAACGAATGAGAGTGTTGCGTGTGGCGATCATCGCCTTGGCCCTCCTCGCTTCCTCGAGCGCTCAGGAGAAGCCCGAGACCACTTTCAAGGTTGATGTAAAGCTGGTGAACGTATTTGTTACGGTCACTGACCCGCAGGGCGCGCCCATCGGCAATCTTGCGAAGAATGACTTCAGTCTCAGCGAGGATGGAGTCCCCCAAAAGATTGCCGTCTTCAGCAAAGAATCCCAGCTCCCACTATCGATTGTGTTGGCGATCGACGCCAGTTCGAGCACGCGCAAAGACATTCGCCTCGAGCTCGAAGCCGCCCGCCGATTCATTCATTCCATGATCCGCCCACAGGACGCGGTCGCTCTCTTCAGCTTCGCAACCTACGTGAACGAGTTGACGCCGTTCACTGCAAAGCTCCATCAGGTCGACAGTGCGATTAATGAAGTGCGAGTCGGCGGTGCTACTTCTCTCTACGACGCGGTCTATCTAGGGGCTAAAGCGCTTGTGAATCGCGAAGGGCGCAAGGTGCTTGTGCTAATTACCGACGGAGGCGATACCGCGAGCAGCATCGACTATAGGGAGGCTCTCCGCGCGGCACAGCAGTCGGAGGCGCTGGTTTACAGCCTTATCGACGTGCCGGTCGAGGCGAGCGCAGGCCGTAATACAGGTGGAGAGCATGCGCTCATTCAAATCTCGAACGACACCGGCGGAAAGTATTACTACGCCTCAAGCGTTCCACAACTCGATAAAGCGTTCGAGCAGATTAGCGATGAGCTGCGAACCCAGTACCTGCTGGCCTACTATCCCGTGGCCCGTCGCGCAGCTTCGGATTTTCGCCAGATCGATGTTAACGCCCATCCGCACGATCTGCCCGAGGCTCAGGGAAGCGACGGTGGGGACAAGCTGATTGTCCGCGCCCGGCGTGGTTATTACACGTCAAAGCTGGAGTAGGGGCACCCCTGTCATTCCGAGCCGCTGCGGCGAGGAATCCCTATCGGGCCAAAGATGTATGGGCTCAGCAGGGATTCCTCACCGCAACTTCAGCGGTTCGGAATGACAGCAAAAATCGCGTAAAATGCACCCATGAGTTTCCGTAGCGACGCAGCTTCAGCCTTACAGAAAAAATCGAAGAACACTCCTCCCGAAGAGACGGGTATGGAGGCCTCCTATCTGAAGGCGCTCGGGGAGAAGCAGACCCCAGTCACCGTCAAGCTAATGGGCGGAGAGTCTGTGCGCGGCTGGATCGAGTATTACGATGCCAACATGATTCGGCTGACTCGGGAGCATTCCCCGAATCTATTCATCTATAAGCACGAGATCGTCTACATCGCTGAGGACACCGGACGCCGAGGGCGTCTGTGAGCGTTCGACATCCCGACTACATCTCCACGGCCTCAGACATTGCGCGACGCGCGGGCGCTTTGCTGCTGGAGTATTCCGCACGAGGCGTGAAGACGGAGTACAAGGGCTCGGGCACCGTCGACGTTGTCACCGAAGCGGACCGCGCCTCCGAGAAGCTGATCGTCGAGAGCCTTCGTGCAGCGTTTCCCAATCACGGAATCGTCGGTGAAGAAGGATCGCGCTCGCAAAGCGCAGGCGAGTATATCTGGTATGTCGATCCGCTCGACGGGACAACCAACTTCGCGCACGGATTTCCGGTCTTCTGCGTTTCCCTGGGACTGGCGCAGCATAACGAAGTAATTGCGGGAGTAGTCTTCGATCCCACGCGCAACGAACTTTTCGCAGCCGAGCGTGGCAGCGGTGCGACATTAAATGGCAAGAAGATTCGCGTGTCTGAGGTTGCGGCACTCGGCGAAAGCCTGCTCGGCACCGGGTTCCCCAGCAAGAAACGGCACCTCAATCCGAACATTTACTTCTATCACCAGCTCACCATGAAGACGCATGGCATCCGCCGCGCGGGCTCGGCTGCGCTCGATCTTTCGTGTGTTGCTTCGGGACGCTACGATGGATATTGGGAGTTCAACCTGAATCCATGGGACACTTCAGCCGGTGTGTTACTCGTTGAAGAGGCGGGCGGCAGGCTCACACACGTGGATGGAAGCAAATTCGACGTCGCCGCCAGCCGCGATGTGCTCGCGACCAACGGCCTCATCCATCAAGAGCTCAAAAGCGAGATGCACGCGGTGATGCAGGGCCGCGGCCTCGAGCCATTGCCGAATTTGATAGAGTTCGCGAAAAGCCGAGCTTAGCATCGTGCGTATTCATGCTCTGTCTTGTTAAGAATGGCTAATCCACCTCGGAACCCGTCCCGTATTGAGACTCGATTGTTAACGCGCGATGACAAAGCCGTTGCGCTTATGGCACCTATCAAAAGTTCCAATTTGCATTTCGGAGTTCATTTCCATAGTCTCTGAGCAGTGAGTGACCCTGAAGTACACTCACCTCCATCCAAGCTGATCTCTAGATCGTGACGTCGCGCAGGCGGTTCTAATGCGGGACGTTCTACAGCGCCGCTTCTGGTTAGCAGTTGCCTGTTCTCCTCGCTGAGTAGTTACGCGTAGCGAACCAGAAAGCGGACGAATGCGTGCACGCGTCGTGCGAACCGGAACACCTGAGTTCTCGCGGCACTGTCACCTAACGTCGATTGGAGATTGGACAATGAAACTCGTAAGGCACATCGCTTATTTCTTTTTGCTTCTTGCAACCACGTCCCTGGTAGCGTCGGCACAGGAGCCAAACGGCAAGTTCACCGTTAAGCATGACACGCGGTGGGGCACCGCTATCCTGCCGGCGGGAAGCTATTCCGTTTCGGTCCGTAGCGGACCGGTACCGTATGTGCTCGTCACTTCCGATGATCGCAACGCCGTTTCCATCATGGCCGTCGCCCAGTACGTCGAGACGGCGCAATGTAAGAGCAGTTCGCTGGAGTTGGAGCAAACTGACGGGAACTGGAACGTGCGCTCTCTTTGCTTCGAGTCGGCGCTAGCGGTGTACTTCGGGCCGTCGCAGAAGGCGCGTCAGACCAACATAGCTGCAGTTCCGCAGGTGGCCACGCTGGCTGGATCGAACTAGCGTGTAGTCACTGCACAGATTGGTAGAGACGCAGCATGCTGCGTCTCTACGGTGCAATATTTTTCAGAAATGTTTCGATAACACCGATAGGGAAAATTCATAAGCCCATGCTTCATACGCCGATAGAATTCAGTATGGATCAGTTAAACCTTAATCCCGCTCTTGATTTTCTTCATGATCTCGGCACTCGTATCGCCGCGGCAGATCCATTGCACGAGGTGCTGGACGAGATCGTCGAGTTTGTTGCCGACCTGGTAAGTTGCGACTCCTGTTTCATTTTCGTTCTTGAGGGTGAAGACCTCGTGCTTCGCGCCTCGAAGAACCCTCATCCGGAAGTTCTCGACCGGCTCAAGATGCAAATCGGTCAGGGCATCGCCGGATGGGTCGCGGAGCATCGCGAACCCGTGGTCATTCCCGAAAGGGCTTCGCATGATTCCAGATTCAAGACTTTGACTGAACTTCCCGAAGACAGCTACGAGGCGATCCTCTCCGTGCCGATCGTCTCGCGTGGCCGTGTGGTCAGCGTGATGAATGTGCAAAATCGCGATCCTCGCGTTTTCACGCCCCGCGAAGTGAAGGCGGTTTCGACGATCGGTCACCTGGTTGGCGCAGCCATCGAAATGGCGCGGCTGGAGAACGAAGTTACACAACTCTCCGACAAGCTCGCCACGCGCAAGGTGGTAGAGCGCGCGAAAGGCGTGATGCAGCGCGAACTGTCAATCACTGAAGAAGAAGCCTACGCCATCATTCAGAAGCAGGCGCGGCAACGCCGGAAGTCGATGAAAGAAATCAGCGAAGCCATCCTGCTGGCTGACGAGTTGAAGAAGGGACCCTCCCGCCCTGTCTCCTGAGTCCCCATCGAAAGTGCGCTTGCACGGGAGTCGCTTGCTACACGCACGGGCAGCGGCTCCTTTTTTTGTTCAGAAGAGCCTATTCACCACGGAGGCACGGAGAAAGGCAAGAACGTGTTAAACACTTAAGGATATAGAGGACAACGAGTTTTTTGGACTTGCCGCCGTCCAATTCGCCCTCTTTCGATACATCTGGCCATCATCTCAGTGACCTGCGTGTCGTCCCTTGTTAAGTCTTGCCTTTCTCCGTGACTCCGTGTCTCCGTGGTGAAAGGGTTCTGAGCTAGAATTTAGGTGTGCCCAACCCCCTTCTCGAACGCGAAGTCCACAAGCGTCCGGCCTCGGTGAAGCTCACCGGCCGCATTCTTTTCCTTACGGAAGATCCGGAGCTGATCCGGCGGCAACTGGCGGGAGAGGACCTGCCTTGGGACACGAAAAATCCTGCGAATAATCCCAAGCTGCGCGACGACATCTCGACGGACGAAATCACTCCGGCGCATATCTGTTTCTTCTTCGATGAGACTCTGGGCGAGTTTCCGTATACAGGCTTGAAGTGCGGTAACGAGCTGCCGATCAAGCGCACGGATGTGAAGAAGGGCGGATTTGTCGCGGCGATCAGCGGCAAGCGTCGAGGCAAGGGATCGAGTCGCGAGCAGTCGCCCTATGCCGAGCTTTCGGCCGGCATCAAGCTGGTGATTGCCGAGAACATCGAGCGAATTTACAAGCAGAATTGCCAGAATCTGGGCGTGCTCACGTCTACCGATTTCAATCTCATCGATCATATTCGCCGGGGCGAAGAGATTCCGCTCGAGGTCTTCACGCGGGGCGAAGACGAGATTACACGCCAGGTAATCGAATACGGCGGACTCTTCCCTTTCAACGTGGCGCGTATGCAGGGCAAAGTAACCATTCCGGGAATCGACACGAAGCAACGGCCGATGACGGTGACAGAGAAGATCTTTGCGCGGCACATGATCTCGCCCGCCGGCAAAGTGGGAGTGCCTGCCGTGAAGCCTGGCGATCCGGGATTCGCTCGAACCGATCTTCGCTTCAGCCACGAGTACGTAACACCAATGGCGGCGATCTTTTACGAGCACTTCGTCGGCAAAGACACACCAGTGAATGATCGCTCCAGCGTCATCTTTTTCCGCGATCACCTTACCTTCCTCGACGAAGTTTTGTCGGAAGAGAAGAAGAAGATGGGGCTGCTCGACTTGGCAACGCAGCTCAAGATGAAGCAGGAGAGCTTTGCGCAATCGCAGGGCATCAAACTGCACGGCGAACTGAAAGATCGCAAAGGCTCGGAAGGCATCTGCCATTCGATCGTAGCTGAGAGTTACGCCCTTCCCGGACAACTTAACGTTGGCTCTGACTCACATACTCCACACGTCGGCGCGGTCGGCTGCGTGGCTTTCGGCATCGGCACTACTGACGTCTTCAATTCCTGGATAACCAAAGATGTTCGCGTGAAGGTTCCCGAATCGGTAAAGGTGATCGTTCGCGGCAAACGTCGTGCGAATGTCACAGCGAAGGATTACATCCTGAAGTTGCTGGCGATGGACTATATCCGTAGTGGCAAGGCGCTCGCGAAAGTTATGGAGTACTCGGGAGAAGCGATCGAGGAGCTGGGCGTCGATGAGCGTGCAACCATGTGCAACATGGCCGCCGAAATTGGAGGCTTTACCGGCATCGTCGCACCCGATCGGAAGGTAGTGGACTTTCTTGTCGAGCGGCGCGGCATGAAACCCGCAGAAGCAGAAAAGTTAGTCGACGGATATTTCAGCGATTCCGGAGCACAGTACGCTCACGTAATCGAAATGGACGCCTCCGAGATCTATCCCATGGTGGCAACGCCCGGCGATCCGGGAAACGGCAAGTACGTGCGCGACCTCAACACTCCGGTTCCGGTGGAAATCGCGTATGGCGGAACCTGCACGGCGGGCAAAAACGAAGATATGGACATGTACGCCGCCGTGCTGAATGACGCTTTGCGACAGGGCAAGCGTGTTTCGCCATCGGTGCTGTTCTATATCCAGTTCGGATCACAAGAGACGCGCGAGTACTGCGTGCGCAAAGGTTACCTCGAGATCTTTCAAAAAGCCGGGGCCAAGGTAATCGAGCCGAGCTGCGGAGCATGCATCAATGCCGGTCCTGGGGTCTCGACCCGGCCAGATCAGATCGTGATCAGCGCGCAGAATCGCAACTTCCCGGGGCGCAGCGGACCAGGGCAGATGTATCTGGCTAGTCCATACACCGTCGCGGCTAGTGCAGTCGCGGGATACATCACGGAATACCAGCCCGCAGCCGAGCGCGAACCAGCGGTTGTCTAGAGACAAGCAGCAAAAGCTCGTTCGAACCGTGCCGATGTCCGACACTCCGTCAGTAACCTTTTCGTTGGCGATTCCACTGTAATCAATTTTGCACCTTAGGTATGCTAGTCCGCTAATGGGACTGCACGGATTCTTTGGATACGGCATCATCTTTCAGGCGATCGCCATCCTCCATTTCATTCGCCGGCGTCCCGATACCTATTGGCTCTGGATCATCATCTTTGGCAGTGGTCTGGGGGCGTTTATCTACATCTGTGTCGAGATGCTGCCCGAGATTGGGATGGTCGGCCGCAGCTTCCAGATATTCCCGCGTCGCAGCCGCATCCGCAGGCTGGAGGCGCTGATTCTCGACAATCCTTCCGCGGGTAATTATGAGGAGCTTGCTGATCTATATTTTGAAGACGGAAAGTACGAACGAGCCCGGGAGTGCTACAACCGATCTATCTCTACACGCACCGACTCTCCTGATCCGTTCTACCGCCGCGCCCTCTGCGAACTCAAGCTCGGGGATTATGCGGCGGCTGTCCCTGATCTCCAGCATGTCGTCGGTAAGGACCCGCGCTATGACTATTACCGGGCTGCTGGGCTACTTGCCGACGCGCTTGCCAAAATAGGCCAGACTGAAGCCGCCGCTGCGATGTTTGAGCGCGTGGTGCAGACCTCCACGCTCTCCGAGACGCTCGTGAATTACGCCGAGTTCCTGAAATCACAGGGCAAGCAGGCAGAAGGGCGGGAGTGGGCTCAGCGGGTGCTCACGCGCAAGAAGACACTGCCCGGATATCTAAAACGGCGGGAGCGGCCGTGGTTCCGCAAGGCGGCTGCGCTAGCGAAGTAGTCTTTTTGTTTGTCATTCCGAACGTAGTGAGGAATCCCTACGGACTGCGACACTCTTAGCGCTGCCATCGTCGCCAATCGAAACGTTATCGGAGCCCGTAGGGATTCCTCACCGCAAAAACCGCGGTTTGGAATGACAAACAGAAAAGACCTACTCCCTGAACCCCTCCTCTCCGATCAGCGGCACGAAGGCGCAGCCATCGAGTCGCACTTGGCGCACGCCTGTTTTATCCTTGCGAATCAGGACGAGTTCCTGCAGATCGCGACTTCCGACCGGTAGCACCATCCGTCCGCCTACTGCTAGCTGGGCGACCAGCGACTGAGGAATCTGCGGAGCAGCGGCGGAAACCAGAATCACGTCGTAGGGCGCTTTGGGGGGATAGCCAAGCGTTCCATCGCCGACGACGATTTCGACGTTCGTGTAACCCAAACGGGAGAGGCGCTCGCGCGCAATGTCGGCCAACTCTACATGGCGCTCGATGCTGAAAACGCTCGCGACGATCTCGGCGAGAAGCGCGGTCTGATATCCCGAACCGGTTCCCAACTCCAGCACGCGATCTTCAGGACGCAGCTCCGCGGCCTGAAGCATGGAAGCAACGATGTACGGCTGTGAGATTGTCTGGCAGCAGCCGATCGTCAGTGGCCGATCTTCGTACGCATGCTCGCGCAGCTCCGGGGAAATGAAATCCTCGCGCTGGACTTTACCGATGGCGGAGAGAACGCGCTCGTCGAAGATGCCGCGTGCCTTGAGCTGACGCTCCACCATGAGGACGCGCTGAAGTTGGAGGGACATGGGAGGCAGGAACTAGGGTACAGGTTACAGGGGACAGGGAACAGGGAGCAGTACCGGCGGCGGTAGCCGCTGGGTGCGTGAGTGCCGACCTGCACAGAGCGTGTTGCGTGCTAGCGATGCTGGCCTACAAGGGCCAGGATATCTTCGGGTGATGCAATAGCTGCAGGCAGGACCCAGCGGCTACCGCCGCCGGTACTGCTTCCCTACCGCTTCCTCTGCCGGATTCGCAGGTCGATCGCCAGCACGCCGGTGTAGTCGCGGACCGCAACCAACGCCACATTTTTATTGATGTTGTACTCCACCTGCAGAACCTCCTGCGCATACTGGCCCAGGTTCGTTAGATAGGTGACGGTTACGTTCTTAGATATCTGCTGTTCAACTGTGAGCCGCGCGTTGGGGTTTCCTTCAGTTCCGCCGATATTGGGATCGATTTTGATGCGGCTAATGCCAAACAGCTTCTGCACGCGGCTGCTTACCGCAGCATTCAATGCCTCTCCCAAAATGGCGTTTGATGCTGATTGAGTGAAGTTCTCGCTACCGGCCGAAGCTGATCCGGGTTGAGATTGTGCCTCAGTCTCCTGCCGTGTACGACCAAAGGCAAGCAGAGCGATGATATCGGACGAAGGCAATGGCGGCTCGGAACGATATGTGACATTGAGTTTGTCGGGCGTGCCGTGGAAGCCCAGGGTAATGTCATAGTCACGCACTCGCGCAGATGCCTCGACGTTTACCACCGGCTCGATTCGCACAGGGTTAGCGAAAACTACGTCGCCTCGCTCGAGGTGATAGGTAGTGCTATTGAAGGTGATATCGCCCTCTGCGATGCTCACGCGACCTAGAACTCCGGGCCGCGCTGCAGTTCCGCGCAGGCGAATATCTACGTCGCCGGAAACGCGAGCCATCGACGTTTCTACGCGCAGCTCCGGAGTGGAGACAATGTGAACATCGAGGCGCACATTATCGATGAGGGAATTCGGAGCTGGAGGATTCGTGGGTTGCCTGGCCCGTTGCACGTACGCCGCGAGGTCGAATTGCGGCGTTAGGCCAAATTTTGTGAGGGTGACGTCGCCTGAGAGAACCGAGTTCTGGGCGGTTCCTACTAGTCTTAGATCTGCAGTCGCTTGCGAACTCACGCCTTCTGGATAACGAATGCGAACGTCACGTCCGGTGGCAGTCAGATCGAAGAAGATGCCGTTGCTGTAGGTTACGTAGCCGCCGAGAACCAGGTCTCCACCACCAGTTCGTGCAGTCAATTTTTGAACGCGCAAGCGATTGCGATCGAAATTGAGCGAGCCGTTAATATCGCTCAAACCATTGGGCAGATCGACAAATGCAATTGCCCCATTTGCGATTTGCACATTGCCGGCGAAATTTGGATCGTTCAGCCTGCCGGTGGCGTTCACCGTGAACGTCAGCTGTCCTGACGACGAGACACTCGGATTCGCAGTCTGCAATAACGCTAAATTGACGTTGCCATTCGCATGCAAATCCACGCGGCCCGATCCTGCAAGCTCGACTTTTCCCGTTCCGGTAATATCTGTGCCGGCGCCAACGATGTGCATTTGCTGGACGCTTGCGACTTGATTGCTGATCGAGAAGCGCAGCGGGCCTTCGTTGTGAAGTTGGATATGCTGCACCTCTGCCGCGAACTGATCTACATCAGCCTCGACCGCCAGTTCGCGTGGGCGCTTCAACGGTCCGCGCAACACGAACTTGCCGGAGACGGATGAGTGGCCTGTGACTTTGCCCGGAAGATAGGCGCGCAGCAGCGGATCAAAATCGAGCTTGGCAAGATCGAGATGCATCTCTGCAGGGAAATTCTCGCGCAGGTGCACGTCACCCGTAACGTTGGCGGTGGCAAGCTGCATATTGGTGTGCGCTTCCAGATGGAGATCGGCTCCACGAGTTACGGCGGTAGCATGAAGGTCGCCGGCAGACTCCCCCCCGAGAATGAGACCGGTGATCGACAGATTCGCATTTATGGTCGGGCTCGCGATCGTTCCGGAGCCACTTGCCGCAAAGTCGGCGCGTCCGCCGATGCTAAGCTTCCTGGTTTGCAGTTTTGAGAGATGCGCCAGATCGAAATTGTTGCCGCTGACATTGAACGCAAAGGCTTTTGTGTCGAGGTTGTAATTTCCTCCGCCGGTTGCGCGTCCACCGTTCTGCTGCAGGATCAGGTTGCGCAGGTCAACTTGTTTGCCCTGAAACTGCAGGTCTGCCGATAGAGATCGATAGGGCTCACCGTAGATCGTGCCTCCGGCAACCTGCACATGTCCAATGCCGCCGAGATCTTCTAAGGCGCCACTGACATGCGTTTCCCCATTGACCTTTCCCGTTACGGGATAGTCGACGCCAACCAGTCGTTGTAGTTCCAGCAGATCGGCGTCGTGCACACGGAAGCGGGCATCAACGCGCGAATCCGGTTCGATCTGACCATCCCGCAAACCGACACTCGCCAATCCAGCGATCTGCGCCGTTCCACGCTTCATTAATATGTTGCGCGCAGACATAAGACTCGGTGAGTAAGTGACGTCCGCGACGAGGGAATCCCAGTGCATCGTGGACGGGATGGTGGGAGTGGTCGCCGCGGCCTGCTGCGCTGGAGGCTTAGCGTCTCCGCTAATCACAGCGGTGTCAAAGTCGGTGGCCTGCAGGCGGCCTGCAATCGTTGGCGAGATGAGCTTCCCCGTCAGCGTTCCATTAAAGGAAGCCTGTCCGTGGACGATTGCCGGAATGTTTTGCTGCTCTCCACTCAGCGCATGAGCAACGGCGTCGATTTCAGACAAGTCCGAGGTGTTCAGAGAGACTCTCAACTGCGACTCCGTGCCGATCGCGCCAGTCGCGCTGATACGGGTTGCGCGGGCCGCGAGATTTAGCCCGCTGACATCGATGCGGTCGCCTCGGCCATGATAAGTGGCATGCACAGAACCGGTAAGCGGAAGCTCGGAATTCGAAGCCGTCGGCAGTGCCTGCGCATTAAGATCCACGTTGGTATCGGCATCCCCCAGCGAACCGGTCCATCGCATCTGCAGCTTACCCGCTCCACTTGACGCAAGGCGAAGCTGGTGCAGTGGACTCTTCACGGGCAGCAAAGCACGCAATCCCTGAGCCAGCGAAATTCCTGAGAGATCGAGATCCAGCGTTCCCTGCTGCTGCCTCTTTGCTGTTTGCGCAGCCACCTTGCCGGAGCTGAAGCCGGTCTTTGGAGTAACTTTCGACCAGTGCGCAATACTGGCGTTTCCGTTAAATGTGCCCCCGAGAGCTCGTCCATTCAATTTTGTGAGGGTTATGCGATCCACCGCCACGCTGTAATCGGAACTCGCGTCTACATTGCCGAGGCGCAGATCTGGAGCTGAGTACTCTCCGTCTTTCAGCGTAAGTTTGCCCGAGCCGAAGAAGTCTTCTGACGAGAGGTATCGGGCAGTGCCGTTGAGTTCGAGAATGCCATTGCGCAACTCACGAACACCGAGAATCTTGCTGAGTTGTGAGAGCTCCAGGGTGCCTTGGTATTTCGCCTCGACGCGGGGATTGCGAAAGTCGGCGATGGTTCCCGAGGCTTGGAGCTGCGACTTTCCACTTGCCCATCGCAGTGAGGTGATTTGGGCTTCATTGTTACGGATAGTGAAGCCTGCCTCTGCCTGGGAGAGAACTTGAGGATAACCAGGGTGCTTGAGCAGTAGACTGCCTGCACGAATGCTGCCCACGTAACTCGGCTGAGGCTTAGCCTTGAACATCATGCCGGCGGTGACGTCATCCGCACTTAGATCCAACGGGAGTCGTTGCTCATTCAGTACGAGCACACCCCGGCTCACACGAAGGCGGTCCACCCCGATGGAGAATAATTGCTGAGGGGCATTCCCATTCCCGTTTCCCTTTTTAGGATTTGGCTGGTTCGTGCTGCCGTCCGGATAGACGATCAGGTGAGCTACCGGGTGCTCAACATAAAGCTCGCGCAGGGCAATTTCGCGTCCCAGCACACTGAGAATCTTGACGGACACACGTGCATGATCCACGTGCGCGTATGGGATCTCTCCGGCTTTTTCGAGGCCATGAATGGTGAGGTCGTCGAACTCGAACTGAAGGCGCGAGAAGTTCCAGACAAAATTCTTGAGTTCGACGCGTCCTCCCGTCACGGCCTCAAGTTCGCTGACAACGCGGCGCCGTACTCGGTCGCGGAAGGAATCGCTGTTCAGGTACACAACTAGACTGACAGCGGCAACAACCAACACGAGGCCGATGCCAAGCTTTATCCAGCGCGAGCGGCGCGACGGTTTTGGGGTTTCCTCAGTCACAAAAATGAACTTACTGCTTCACTGCCTCGGTCGGACCGGTGACGTGCAACGGCAACGTACGCACGTCAGAAATATCTGGCGCCTTCTTATCGAGTCCAGACAGCGGCAATGATGGATCAAATGTCTGGATCCTGCTCTGCGTCCGCAGGGTCTTCAGCCAGTCGGAGATTAGCGCATTCACGCGCTCCTCGCGCAAGATCGCCTCGATCTGGTCCTGCACCTGATCCAGCGGAGGCACTGGCGCGAGAGCCTTCTTCTTCATTTCGGGAACAAACTTTGTGTCGTAATACGTCTGTACTGCGCGTGGTCCGACTCTGACCTCGGAGCGGAAGCGCAGATCTATGAAACGGAGAGTCTGAATTTCCTGGTTCACTCGACTTGCGATGTCCTCATCGGTGAGGCCGTATTGGGCGAGCAGGCGACGCCATCCTGAATCCGATTCGCCACCGGGGAGTTGTTTGCGCATTTCCAGAACGCGCGCGTCGAGATCTTCCTTTGTAACCGGAACCACGCCAAAGACTGCTACCTGATCGGCAATAAGATTCCGATCGACCAGACGCTCCAACGCGGCGATCTCGTCCTGAATCGTGACGTCGCTCTGTTTGCCTTCAGTAAGGTGAGTGAAGCGAGCCTCCTGCTCAACATCACTTCTCGTGATGGGATGGCGATCGACCGTGGCAACGATTCGATCCAACGTCTCTCCAGCACGCAAGGTTAGCGAGGCGAGCACCATCAACGAAATTAGGACCGCGTTTCGCATCAGAACGTTTGACCTATGCTGAAGAAGAAGTTGAACCTTCCTGTGTGATCAAGATACGGTCCACGCACAGGATCGTCTCTCACCGGAAAATACGTGGGGGTCAGGTTGTATCCAAAGTCTACCCGTACCGGCCCGATCGGGGTGCGATAGCGCACTCCTAGTCCTACTGCCTGCGCGATGTAGTTAAAGTCGCAGGCCGTTGTCGATTGTGGGTCGCAGGTCTCTTTGTGCGGCTGCGTCCAGTGGCCAAGACTGGGGAAGATGTCCCCCGGCGAAGTGAAGACGTTGCCAGCATCATGGAAGATGACCGCGCTCAGATTGTCGCCTACGTAGGGGAGAGCGATCGGTGGGCTGCGAAGTTCAAGATTGTTAAGGAATAGCCCATCGCCACCCAAGGGGAATCCTGTCGTGGCGTCGCGCGGCCCACCTTGATTGATGGCAAATCCGCGATGTGAATTGCTGCCACCGGTAAAGAATTTCTCCGGCAAAGGCACGATTCCCGCGATCGTGTTGCTTCCTGCATTGAAAGGTTCTTCCGCTCCGATGCGAGTGGAACGGGCAAAAGTCCACCTCCGCCCGCCGACGTTCTTGTTCTCGGCGAACGTGTGATAAGTCGAATTCTCCAGAAACACGCGGACATAGTTTGCCTGAGATCCAAAGACTCTCGAAGCGACGCCGAAATCGAGTGCGTAGTAGCTCCCCTTATGGGAATCGATCGGATCGTCGCGATGGTCACGAACATAGCTGACGCTGGGGATGCCTACGCGCACCGGACGAGAAAGCAATGGTATCAATTCGGGATTAATATGCAGCGTTGCCTCATCCACCTTCACCCGGCGATAGGTGAATTTATAGAGAAAACTTTCACCTCTGCGCCACTGCTGCAACACTTGGACGGAACCTTCGAGCCGCTCTGAGCTGAAGGTGAGCACGTTCTGAGTGCTGTCGTACAGGGCATTGAACGTCAGGGTTAAATCCTTGCGATTCAGCCAGTACGGCTGAACATAACTGAGGAGTGCGCGCTGCTGCAGGCGGCCAAGATTGGTGCGAAAAACGATGGTGTTATTTCGTCCACGAAAGTTGGCGCGGGTTACGCCAAGAGTAACAAGCGGACTGAATCCTGTTGCGCCTCCGGGATTGCACACCTGGGTTGAAGTTGGATTCGCAGTGAGATTCTCGCAGTCGCTGCGCACGTTGCCCGTCTGCACCTGGAATCCAATACCGTAATCGATGGTGTAGCGCTTGGCCTCTTCCAGCTGCATCATGAGATTCTTTTTGTCCACATTGCCATCGGGATTCGCCGGCGCGACATCGACCTGATTGAAGATGCTCAAGTCGTAGAGCTTTCGCTGGGTATTCAGGATTAGCGACTGGCTCATGGGTTCGCCTTCCTTGATCTCAAACTCACGATCCACGACAAAGGGCTTTGTATATCTCAGACCTGAGATCAGGATTTTGTCGACGAACACCTGGCGGCCCTCGGTGAGCTTGAAAGCTACGTCCTGTCGATTGGGCGTATCGGGCGAAGGATTCGTGGTGGTCTCTATCTGCACATCGGGAAAACCGCGATCGAAGTAGTAGCTCACGATGGAATCGCGATCGTTAGCGAGCAAGTAACTGGAATATGGCTGTCCCGGAATGGTACTGAGCTGGTCAAGCAAGACGTCGTGAGAGAAGGCCGTATTCCCCGTTATGGTCACAGACTTCACCAGCGTCTGCGGGCCTTCATCGATGTCGATCTGCACTTGCAGACGCCCGGGCTTTCCCTGGTAGTTATCCGCCACCTTGGAATTCGTCTTCACTGCCTGAAATCCGTTGGCCTGATACAGCGCGGTAATTACGGAGAGATCGCGATCGAGCAGCGCCGAACTGAACAGGCCATGCCGCTGGAGAGCATCGGCGGGCTGGATCGCCATCCGCTCCCGAATCGTCTCTTTCGGGAAGTACTTGTTGCCATTAATAACTAAGTCTTTAAACGTATGACGGTTGTTCCTGTCGACATCAAAGATCACAAGTTGGCGCTCGTCCTTCTTCGACAGAGTCGAGGTTACTTTTACATCGAAGTATCCCTGCCTCTGAAAGTAGTCGCGCAAGTTTCGCCGGCCTTCACTAAGCAGGTCTTCGTCGACGGCGCCTTCTTCGTAGATCGGCACATATTTCTTGATAAGCCCGCGACGCATGTGCGCTCCCTCTACGCGAACATCGACGATCGGACCGCGGTTGATCTCAAACACATAGTCCAACCGATTGGTGTCGTTGTGATAGTTACGATCGACCATCGACACCTGCGCCGCTAGGCGATCGCTTTTTTGATACTTTTTGTGAAGGCGTGTAAAGGCCCGGCTCAAATGTGAGGCGGCAACCGAATCGCCGGGATGAAGCTTCGCGATGCTGCGAATCTTGCCGTCAGGATAACCGGGGTCTCCTTTCACCATCACCTGTCCAACCCGAGCATGCTGGCCGCGCTCCACAACAAAGCTGAGTTCGATGCGCTGATGCTGCGGATCAATCGAAGAATCCATGCGGATGGTGGGCGCAAAGTAGCCATCTTCGGCCAGTATCCGCTTCATGCGCTCGATACCCGCAGCTACAAGGTCTTCGTCGAACTCTCCCCCGATCTGCAGCTTGCTGCCATTCACTAACTGGTTAGCTGTGGGAGGTCGTGGAGCTCCATACACGACCATGCTGCCGATGAACAGCTTTTCTTCGACTACGAAATCCAAATCGAGAGAGCGGTCAGGATACGGCGTGACCTCGGCTGCGATAGTTCGGAATCGGCCCGTGGCGAACAATTGCTGCAAGCTGGCATGCACATTGGTTCTGTCAAGAATTTGACCCGGCTGTAAGGGGATCGACTTGAGCAGTTCGCTCTGAGCCGTGCGTTGCGCGCTCTTGAAACTGATGCTGCGCACCCGGTATCCGGAATAGCGCGCGAAAGCGCTGGCTGTCTGACTGGGGGCAGGTGTGGCCCCGGCTTCATTCTGGCCCTGAGCCGGCTTGAGGCTTACAGCTTTAGAAGACGACTGCGCGGCAGGACAAGGAATGACCCAAAGGAGAAGGAAACCCAGCGCAAGTGCGCTCCTCAGGATCATAAACCTCAGCGCGCGGTCCGCAGAGCCCGAGAAATCGGAGAGGACTGCCAGCCCGGGCGATCTTTGCTGCACGGCTGTCCCGTGCCCTGCGCTTCGCAGAAAAATTAGGCTCTCCCCCTGCTCGTTAGTTGTCGCATGGACGCGCAAGGGGACTGCCGGTCGCAGATGTCAGGATGCACACGCCTATAATAATGGTGATTCGTTAAAGTGAAGCCCTCATCATGGGCCGCGAAGCAGGGAAATGACCCCCAAAATCGAGCCCTCCCCCTTTCAAGACCGCTACTCCCGGCAGGCCCTGTTTGCGCCCATCGGCCCTGAGGGGCAAAAACGCATTCGGCAGTCGAAAGTCGCGTTGGTAGGATGCGGTGCCATTGGAGCCTCGACATGCACCCTGCTGGCACGAGCGGGCGTCGGCACCCTGCGAATCATCGATCGGGACTACGTCGAACCCAGTAACCTTCAGCGCCAAGTGCTCTTTGACGAAGAGGACGCGCGCCAGAGTTTCCCCAAGGCCGAAGCCGCCGCGCGCAAGATCGCAGGGATCAACTCCGAGGTTGCAGTCGAACCTCATGTAAAGGATCTGACACCGCAGACCATTCACCTGCTGGAACAGGCCGACTTGATCCTTGACTGCACCGACAACTTTGAGACCCGCTACTTGATCAACGATTTCGCGGTGAAGAATGGGGTCCCCTGGATCTATGCCGCTGCCGTGGGCTCCTACGCCGTCACGATGAATGTGGTTCACGGAGAGACCGCGTGCCTCGCCTGCATGTTTCCCAAGCCGCCGAGCGGCACGTTCGCAACTTGCGAAACCGCCGGCATATTGAACAGCGCAGCCAATCTCGTGGCATCGCTTCAGGTCACCGAAGCGCTGAAGTTGATGGTCGGTGCGCGGGAAGCATTGCGCCGCTCATTGCTTTCCCTTGATCTTTGGAGCAACGAGCGCTCCGAGATCTCCGCGGCCCAACCGCGTCCCGATTGCAGCGTTTGTGCCGAGCGCAAGTTCGAGTACCTGGAAGGCAAGGCCCGGCCGCAGATCACGTTGTGCGGGCGTAACTCGGTACAGATCCACGAACGCGAACGTCCGGTGGATTTCAACGAGATGAGTTCGCGTCTCTCGCCCCACGGTCAAGTTCGTTACAACGAAATGGTTCTGAAGTTCTGGAGAGAGACCTACGAAATGACCCTGTTCCGAGACGGCCGAGCGATCATCAAGGGCACTACTGATCCGATGGTGGCGAGAAGTCTGTATGCGAAGTTTGTGGGAACGTGAGGAGGAATCGGGTCATCGGGTGATCGGGTGAAGTAAACAGCCGAAGTGACGGCGAAACTAAGGGCAGCGTAATGAGTTGAGGATGAGAGCTGTACCAAGGAGTTTGAGAAAGTCGCGGTCAGGTTTTCACTTCACCCGATCAACCGATTCTTCTTAGTCTCTGAGCGGTTGGCGATGCGATCAATTGCACGTGCTCGCCCCGTGGGACGCGCTTACTTCGCATTTCGGCCACGCAATCATCGAGCAAGGTCAGATACATATTCGCCATCTCGAGGGCGGCCTCTTCGGTATGCTCGTGTCCCCAATACAAGACGTCCGGGGAACTTTCGTGTCGTAAGGCGTAGCGGAATCTCTCGCGATGCGTGGTCGGATCGAACATCCGACTGATCTCTGCCAGGTGCTTTACGCCTTTGATTACCATAGTAACTCCGGGGAAGATAGCATCCCGCTACTCCCAATGGGATGCAATCAAAAGCGGAAAGGTGTGCCGGGGGAGTAAACAAAATCGGGTGATCGGGTCATCGGGTGAAGTGAAATCCGGCGTTCGGCGTTCGGCGGTCGGCTTTCGGCTTGGCATCGTTCTTTTGTTATCTCACGAACGGGAATCTACAAAAGCGCCCAGCGGAAAGTAATTCCTGAGCTTTCACTTCACCCGATGACCCGATGGCCCGATCACCCGATTCTTCATCGCCTCATGTATCCATGGTTACAATGATTCGAATGTCCACCCTCCACAACGTCCGCGTCTCGCTGGAGATGATCAAGTGGGAGCATTCGGTGTTTGCGCTTCCCTTCGCGCTTTGCGGAGCGATGCTTGCCGCGCGTGGATGGCCCTCGCCTTGGCAGTTATTGTGGATCGTAGTTGCCATGGTGAGTGCACGCTCAGCAGCGATGGCTTTCAATCGTTACGCTGACGCTGAGATCGACGCAGCCAACCCTCGCACTCGGTCGCGCGCGGTACCTGCGGGAATCCTGAGTAAGCAATTCGTGGCTGTTTTCGTGATTGCCGCCAGCGCGATTTTCATTTTGGCCGCGGCGATGCTCAATCGGCTGACGCTCCTGCTTTCGCCGGCCGCGCTGGGAGTCATCTTTTTGTATTCCTACACGAAGCGCTTCACGCGCTGGTCGCACTTGGTGCTCGGATTCGGGCTCGGCGTGGCTCCTGCGGCTGCATGGATTGCCGTTCGTGGTTCGCTTGATCCCCGAATTCTGCTGCTAACGGGAGTCGTCACTTTTTGGGTGGCCGGCTTCGATGTTCTCTACGCCTGCCAGGACTATGAATTCGACAGCAGCGTGGGGCTGCACTCGCTTCCGCGGCACTATGGAATTTCGGGAGGACTGTTGATCGCGCGGCTGATGCACGTCCTGATGCTGCTCTTGCTCGTAGCAGTCGTAGCCGCTTTTGGACTGGGCAGAGTTGCCATTAGCGGGGTAATTGTGGTGGCGCTGCTGCTTGCATATGAGCACTCGCTCGTCTCTTCCCGCGATCTATCAAAGTTGAATGCCGCGTTTTTCACGATGAACGGCGTGATTGCTGTGGTCCTGTTCATATTTGTTGCCGCTGACTTACTCGTGCGCCACTCCTGAGATTCGTGGCACGGCCGCCCTCGGCTGTGATCTAAGCAGAATGCACAGGCGAGGGCGCCTGTGCCAAATGTGTCTCTGAATTCCCTGGAGAACACACCTGGCGCCTAAACCAACAGACAGAAAGCCGCTGCGCATCGCCGTCGACACCGGCGGCACCTTCACTGATTGCGTCTGGATTGAGAACGGCCGCCAACAGATCCTCAAAGTCTTCTCGACCCCTCACGATCCGTCGGAAGCCATTGCCAACGCAGTCGCTCGCATCGTCGGGAACTCAAACCGGGAAATCGTTTTGTTGCACGGCACTACGGTCGGCACCAACGCACTGCTGCAGCGAAAAGGCGCCCGCACGGCGCTGGTTACGACGGCGGGATTTGAAGACGCCATCGAGATTGGTCGGCAGGCGCGTCCAAATCTTTACGACTTGAACGTTCGCCGCATTGAACCGCTCGTGCCGCGTGACCTGCGCTTCGGAGTTGCTGAGCGCACGCGCCCCGACGGCAGCATTGAGCGCACGGCTTCGAAAGACGACCTCAATGAGCTTCGTTCCAAAATCCGGAAGAGTGGAGCCGAATCGATTGCGGTGTGCCTGTTGTTCTCATTTGTGAATGTCACCAATGAAGAGCAAGTTGAGCGTGAACTTGGAACATTGAATGTTCCCCTTTCTCTATCGCATCGCATACTTCCAGAGTTTCGCGAATACGAGCGTATGAGCACAGTCGTGGTCAATGCGTACCTGCAGCCGCTGATGCAGCGCTACTTGGAGAGCCTGCGTCTACGGCTTTCGAAGACTACAGAAGCAAAGCTCTTCGTTATGCAGTCCAGCGGCGGAATCACCGCGCTGGAAGCTGCCGCATCGCAGCCGGTGCGAACGGTGCTCTCGGGTCCGGCTGGAGGCGCCGTCGGCGCGCTGGAGATGGGGCGCAGGGCGGGCTTTGCCCAAATCATTTCGTTTGACATGGGTGGGACATCAACCGATGTAGCCCTGCTGGAAGGACGTCTGCACGTTACATCGGAGGCGGAGATCGCAGGCCTGCCGGTGCGAGTCCCAATGCTGAACATTCACACCGTCGGCGCAGGCGGTGGATCGCTGGCGCGCATCGATGCCGGCGGGGCACTGCGCGTGGGGCCGGAGTCGGCCGGTGCCGATCCTGGTCCGATCTGCTATGGCAAAGGCACCCAACCGACAGTCACAGACGCCAACTTGCTCCTCGGCCGTTTGCGTCCGGAGAATTTTCTTGGAGGCGAATTCCATCTCGACCTCGAGCGGACTCGATCGACCTTTGCGGAGTGGATCAAGAAACATCGTCTGAAGTGGTCGGCTGAAGAGTTGGCGGCTGGGATCATCCGCGTGGTGAATGCCACGATGGAGAAGGCTATTCGCGTGGTGTCCATTGAACAAGGCTATGATCCGCGCGATTTTGCTCTGCTCTCCTTCGGAGGCGCCGGCGCATTGCATGCATGCGATCTGGCGTCCGCGCTTTCCCTCTCGCGAGTAATAGTTCCGCCGGCACCAGGGGCACTCTCGGCATATGGAATCCTCGCCAGCGATGTGGTCAAAGACTACTCGCGCACGGCTCCGATGCTGCTCTCCGCAGAGCGATTTAGCCGTTTGAGCAAGGAAATCGGAGCCAGTTTTAACAAGCTCACGGAGAGTGTAAATCGTGATTACGCGAATGAAGGATGGAAAGGGAAAGTCAAAATGGAGTGTTCAGTGGACGTGCGATATCAAGGACAGGGCTACGAGCTGAACATTCCCTGGCGCAACACCACGGCTCTCCTCGAAGATTTTCACGCGGCACATCAGCGGCGATTTGGATACAGTCATAACAACAAGAAGATCGAATTAGTGACGCTGCGCGTGCGAGCTTCTCTCCCACAGTCAAGCGGAAGTATGGCGAGCGCTCCGTCGAGACGGGCCGCCAAGGTCGCGGCGGCACGCGCGTCGGTTTATTTCGATGGAAGACCGGTCAATACCCGGGTTCTCCAGCGAGATTCTCTTTCTCCGGGCTTCTCTGCATCAGGACCGCTGGTTGTGACTGAGTACACAGCCACGACGGTGGTTCCTCCTGGATGGAAGCTGAGCGTGCATGGTGCCGGAGCGCTGCTGATACGCAAGGGTGTCCGCTAAGCGACATCCGGTGCCAACAAAGAAAAAAGGGCACTCAATGAGCACCCTTTTTTGACTTCAAATTCCGAATCAAGCAATGTCGCGTTCGCGATCGTCCTCGATGTCACGATTCTCTTTGTCTACATCGCGTTCGAGGTCACGCTTCGCGTCACGAACTGTGTCTTTTACATTGCCCCAGGCGTTTTGCACTTTGCCTTTCGCTTCCTCAGCGGCGCCTTCGCCTTGTGTTTTGGCATCGCCGGTCCACTCTCCAACCTGGCGCTTTGCCCGTCCGGCTACTTCGTCCATCTTTCCCTTAATACGATCCTTGTCCATATGACTCATCTCCTCCGCTTCCCTTCAGGCTTCAAGCCTGAACCTGTCCTCAATTGGTCTTTCCAGGTTTCTGAATCGCTCGACTCCCGCTGTAGCGGAACTACATGCTACAGAGCTGTGCGTCGTCCGGTGAGTAGCTGAAATACCAGAGCTACAAGAGCCAGGACGAGCAGCAGATGAATAAATCCGCCGAGCGTGTAGCTGCTCACAACTCCGATTAACCAGAGCACGAGCAGGATGACAAATAGGGTCCAAAGCATCTGCCCTACCTCCTACCAGGTTTCCGAAATGCGCTGGTAGGTATGAGTGGTTCTGCGAAACTGAGGTTGCAGGCGATCGAGAGCTGCGCGACCGAGCAGCTGCTTGTATTTACAATGCAAAGGAAGAATCGGGAGATCGGGCCATCGGGTGATCGGGTGAAGTGAGTTGCTGGTTGCCGAGAGTCCCACTTCGAGGAACAAACAATTCGAGCAAGACCTTTTACAGTCATGATTATTGCGATCCAAGGTGAAGCTGGTTCTTTCAGTCACGAAGCTGCTCTAGCGATGGTGCCTGATTGCATAGTGTTCCCCTGCTCACGTTCGGCCGAAGTCTTCGACCGTGTACTCAAAAAGAAGGCCCAAGCCGCAGTGATCCCAATCGAGAACACGTTGGCGGGGCCTGTGACCGAGCACTTCGATCTGCTCCTCGACCACCCTCTCTTCATTAAGCGCGAGTACCCGCTCCGCATCCGGCACAATCTGATCGCAGCACCCGGGGTGAAGTTTGCGCAAATTCGCCGCGTGCTCTCCCACCCAGTTGCGCTGGACCAATGCCGGAGGTTCTTCAGCGATCATCCGAAAGTTCAGCAAGTCCCGTTTTATGACACTGCAGGAAGCGTGAAACACGTCGTTGAGAAAGGTGAGAAGGATGGCGCTGGGATCGCCAGCCGTCAGGCAGCCGTGGAGTACGGGGCCAAAGTCCTCAAAGCTGGAATTGAGGACAATGCAAAGAACTTCACCCGCTTTCTGTTCATTTCCCCTGGCGAGCGCTGGGCACAGGATGCAGACAAGATTTCCTTGGCATTTTCCGTGCCCGATCAGCCCGGCGCGCTCTTCAAGGCGCTTGCCGTCTTCGCCTTGCGAGACATCTCACTGAGCAAGATTGAATCCCGGCCGGTGAAGGGACATCCCTGGCAGTACGTCTTCTATGCAGATCTCAAGTCAGGACGAACGACGGCTTCGGAGAATGCGTTACGCCATCTGCGAGAGATATGTCCGATGGTGAAAGTGCTTGGAGTCTACAAGGCTCGTTGAAGCGCCAGAGTGCGTCTCTGAGACGCAGTGGCGGGCGGCGGAGCCGTTCGGTCGTGGAGGCTCTCCGGCACTAGGTTTTCTCCCAGTTCACGTTTTGCGCTGGGGCGATATACCTGAGTACAATTCCCTGCGCCTCGAACGGCTGGTTCGCCACGCTTGGAATCGTTTTCGTAGGTTGAGTCATCTATTATCAAGCTCGAAGGAACCGCTCATTTATAAGGCACTTATATGGCAGAAACCACTAAGGCAACTAAGAACGAAAGCATTTCCGAGTCGACCAAAGGTACTCAACTGCCCGAGGGTGAACGCACGCTGCCGGTGCTTCCGGTACGCGACACAGTGCTTTTCCCTCACGCAGTATTGCCCTTGACGGTCGGCCGCGAAAGTTCGGTCCAGTTGATTAATCAGCTGGGCGAAGAAAAATCCATTGTCGTTGTGGCGCAGCGCGAGGCCCGCGTTGACATCCCACAACCGACAGACCTATACAGCATCGGCACTCTGGCGACGGTCCATAAAGTCGTGAAAATGCCGAACCAGAGCTTGTTTGTTTTCACAGAGGGCGTGGAGCGTGTTCACGTTCGCGATTACGAACAGCTCACACCATTCATGCGCGCCACGGTCGAGACGATTTCAGAAAGCAAGATTGACACTGGACCGGAGATCGAGGCGCTGCAACGCAACGTCTTGACGCTATTTCAGCAGATCGTTACCGGTTCGCCCACGCTCTCTGATGAGCTTCAGACTGTAGCTATCAACATTGAAGAACCGGGAAGGCTCGTGGATTTCATCGCGTCGTCACTGCCGTCCCTATCGACGACCGACAAGCAAGAGATCCTGGAGATCACCGACGTCAAGCTTCGGCTCCAGAAGATCAACAAACACCTCGCTAAGGAACTCGAGGTTCAGCAGCTGCGCAACAAGATTCAGACGGAGGTTCAGGACCAGGTGCAGCAGTCGCAACGCGAGTACTACTTGCGCGAACAGATGAAGGCCATCCAGAAAGAGCTGGGTGAGCAGGATGAAACTCAGCGCGACACCGAGGATCTGAAGAAGAAGATCGAAGCCGCCGGTATGCCTGAGGACGTGAAGAAGGAAGCTCTCAAGGAGCTGACGCGGCTCGGCCGTATGTCACCGATGGCCGCTGACTACTCACTTACTCGCAGCTACATCGAATGGCTTGCGGTTCTGCCGTGGAGCAAGTCGTCGGGGACTGATGTTGATATCACCAAGGCGAAGGAGATACTCGACGAAGATCACTACGACCTGCAGAAGGTGAAAGATCGCATTCTGGACTACCTGTCGGTTCGCAGACTAAAGCCGGGAATGAAGGGTCCGATCCTCTGCTTTGTTGGTCCTCCGGGCGTTGGCAAGACTTCGCTCGGGCGCAGTATTGCGCGCTCGCTGGGACGCAAGTTCGCTCGTATCTCACTCGGCGGCATGCATGACGAGGCTGAGCTTCGCGGACACCGCAGGACATACATTGGCGCGCTGCCGGGGCAGATCATTCAGAACCTGCGCCGAGCTGAAACCAACGATCCCGTCTTTATGATGGACGAAGTGGACAAGCTCGGGCGCGACTTCCGTGGTGACCCGGCGTCGGCCCTGCTCGAGGTTCTTGACCCGGAGCAGAATTTTACGTTCCGCGACAACTATCTGGACGTCCCATTCGATCTCTCGAAGGTGCTGTTCATATGCACGGCGAACATGCTCGATCCCATTCCGGAACCGCTGCGTGATCGCATGGAAATCATCGAGCTGCAGGGATATATCGAGGACGAAAAAGTCCATATCGCGTACCGCTATCTGATCCCGCGCCAGATCGAAGAAAACGGAATCACGGCAGAGCAGATCGAGTTTCCGGAAGAAGGCGTGCGCTACATCATCCGGCACTACACGCGCGAGGCTGGTGTTCGTAACCTCGAACGCAACATCGGGACCATGTGCCGCAAGCAGGCGCGTCGCATCGCCGAAGGCAAGACCGACAAGCTGGTTGTTACCAAAGAGATCGTTCAGGAATTCCTGGGCGGCATCAAGGTGCGGGTGGACACGGAAATCGCCGAACGCACCAAGCGTCCGGGTGTAGCCGTGGGACTTGCGTGGACTCCAGCAGGCGGCGACGTGCTGTTTATCGAGGCTAACAAGATGAAGGGCAAGGGCGGCTTCACCATGACCGGCCAGCTTGGCCAGGTGATGCAGGAGTCGATGCAGGCCGCGCTGACCTGGGTCCGCTCTAATGCGAGGCAGTTGGGTCTGGACGAAGAGTTCCTTAAGGAACTGGACATTCACATCCACGTGCCCGCAGGCGCGGTTCCCAAAGACGGACCTTCAGCAGGTGTAACCATGGCAACAGCCTTGGTTTCCCTTCTGACGGCTAAGCAAGTGCATCCCCTGACGGCCATGACTGGTGAAATCACTCTCAGCGGCAATGTACTACCTGTAGGCGGTATCAAGGAGAAGGTACTCGCGGCAAAGCGCGCAGGCGTTCGTGATGTAATTCTTCCGTCGGAGAATCGCCAGAACGTCGAAGAGGATTTGACGCCTGAACAGCTCGAAGGATTGAAGGTCCATTACGTGAACAGCATCGATGAGGCGCTCAACATCGCTCTACCACACGATGAGGCCGAGATTCGCCACGACGCCGAAGAGCGCGAGCACGTGCTCCAGAGCGTCAGCTAATCGACAAAAGTAAAATAAGTAGAGACGCAGCACGCTGCGTCTCTTTTTTGTCGCAAAGCATAGGAATAAACCTTTTGCGTTTCAGTCGACGGAGCGGCGCAAGCATTTGTTATGCTGGATAGTTTTCTACGTCATTCTGAAGGAGCAAGATCATGCTAAGAACTGCCAACGCGCAGTGGAAGGCCGGACTCAAGGACGGCAAGGGTACGATTTCGACTGCCAGCGGAACGCTTTCGAACACGCAGTACTCGTTTGGCACGCGCTTCGAGAGCGGCAAGGGCACGAATCCCGAAGAGCTGATTGCGGCCGCTCATGCTGGATGTTTTTCGATGGCGCTCAGTGCAGAACTTGGCAAAGCCAGCATCACTCCTGAAAGCATCGAGACCAAGTGCACCGTAACCTTCGAAAAGACCGATGCCGGCTTCACCATCACCGAGAGTCATCTGGATGTGAAGGCCCGAATTCCCGGTGGCAACAAAGCTGCCTTCGACAAAGCTACTATCGATGCAAAGGCGGGATGCCCAATTTCCCGCGTCTTGAATACTAAAATTACGTTGTCGGCCAGCCTGGAGAGTTGAATTCCGACTGCGCATCTTTACCCAACCGAGATAACTCGACGGCCACCGGCTGGTGCCGAGTTTGCATCTTAACGGTAAGCAGCTCTGCCCTGGCGGTGTCATCGAGCCGGGAACTGTATCTCTCTCTGAGTTACTGAGCGATCTGCTGCCGGGAGAAGCGGGTGAAGATCACGATCTTCGGGCTTACCATTTCCTCGTCCTGGGGCAACGGACACGCCACGCCATATCGCGCCATTCTTAAGGCCCTTCACCGCCAAGGACACAATGTCACGTTCTTCGAGAAAGATGTTCCCTACTACGCGAAACACCGCGACTTCGACGAGTGCGGTTACTGCCACCTAAATCTGTACTCGGATTGGGATAGCGTTCGCAGCGTGGCACTGGAGTGTTCCGCGGATTCGGATGCAGTGATCTGCGCAAGCTTCTGCCCTGACGGCATCCGGATCGTCGACGAAATCCTGGATCTCCCTCGGCCAGTGAAGGTCTTCTACGATCTTGACACTCCGGTCACGTTGGCATCGTTGGAACGAGGCGAGACGGCCTATCTTCGTGCTGGACAGATTCGGGAATTTGACTTGTATCTCTCATTTACTGGTGGCCGCACCATCGACGAACTTGTATCCCGTTGGGGAGCACGAATGGCCTTCCCCTTGTATGGATGCGTCGATACCGAAACGCACGTTCGGGTGGACGTTCCTGCCGAGTACTGCTGCGATTTCAGCTACATGGGAACCTATGCGGCCGATCGCCAGCAAAAGTTGGAAACGCTATTCCTGGAACCTGCGCGCAAGCTCCCAGCGAGTAAGTTCGTGTTGGCGGGTTCACTGTATCCGTGGCAGTGGCAGTGGCCTGCAAACGTCCAACGCTTCGAGCACGTGTCGCCGGCCGACCATCCGGCTCTGTATTCCTCGTCGCGGCTTACGCTCAACATAACGCGCAGCGACATGGCGTGCTGGGGATACTGTCCCTCCGGCCGCTTCTTCGAGGCTGCCGCCTGCGGCACGCCAATTATTACGGATTGGTTCGAAGGTCTCGATCATTTTTTCGACTGTGACCGGGAACTCCTGATCGGCAACACGGCTGAAGATGTAATCGCTGCCATCAATCTTCCCGATTCAGAACTCGCAACCATCGCTGCCCGCGCAAGAGAGCGTACCCTGCGCGAGCATACCGGGGAGCGGAGAGCGCAGGAACTCGTCTCTGCGCTGGAGGCCGCAAGCCGAAGCTCCATGCAGCGCGCAAGGAGTGAAGTCGCATGATGGGAATTATTCCCGCCGCAGGCATAGGACAACGCATTCAGCCTCTCGGTTGTTCGAAAGAGCTTCTTCCCGTGGGATCGCGCCTCGTGGACGGTGTGGAACGGCCGAAAGCCGTCGCTGAATATCTTGTCGAGCGCATGATTGCTGCGGGCGCGGAGCAGATATGCATGGTGATCTCGGCGGAGAAAACCGACCTCATCCGATACTTCGCAGAGCGGGACTATGCTGCCGAGATCTTCTATGTATTGCAGCAGAAGCCGCAGGGACTCTGTGACGCCTTATTCCGCGCTCAGCCATTCGCAATCCATCATGAGCGAATTCTGATCGGCCTTCCCGACACCATCTGGTTTCCTGAAAACGGATATAGACCCGCCCTCTCGATGGTCAACGGGCCCGGAGACGTTGGTCTGCTGCTCTTCCCAGTAACGAACCCGTCGGCGTTTGACGCAGTAATTTCCGATGAGCACGGATACGTGAAGGAAGTCGAAGTAAAACGCTCAGGGCCGCATTCCCACTGGGTGTGGGGCGCGGTGACCAGCACCGGCGAGGCATTCCAGAATCTCAAATTACTATGGGAATCGCGTCACCGGCAGGACGAATATCTAGGCCACCTGCTTAACGCATACATCGCTGCAGGAAATATTGTTCGTGCCACATGCGCCGGCGAGATCTACCTGGACGTGGGAACGCTGGAGGGATATCACCAAGCACTCAATTTCCTGCGAGACCAAAGGTCAGTGCATGACGAAAACACACGAGCAGCCTGAATCGGGAACACTAAGCGCACGATGGGACGAACTGCCAGACAGACTAAGTGCTGCGCGAACGCAGAATCTCCCTGACTTCGCGGTTAATTCGTGCGGCATCCCGCGTCGCATTGTCGATCAATCCAGCCCAGCGCTTCGAGGTCTCATCCAGCTTGGACTGGCTCAGCAGGTAAGACGCTTGCATGATGGTTTCCAGTGAGTTGCTCAAATCGTGAGCAAGCCGCCGCAGTTCCGTACTAATGTCGGAGGGGATTTTCGAAGTCGGTTCCATCTGTGTCTGGGCAAACATCTTAACCTTCCAGGCTTACGGGTTGAAGTTCCCTGTACCCGTTAGAAGCAGAAGCAATGATTTGAGTTGTTTACGTAACACCCACGCCGGTTACCTAGGAAGCGTTCGCCCGATGCGCCTAGTCTTTCGATTCCAACCCCTACGCTTTCAATTCTTTAATTTTCCCGCCTGAACCAACTACGGTGCACCTAGTAATTCCTAGGTTACTTAGTCAACCAGTACTAAGCAGTAAACCGGAATCCAGCCCCTAATCCCTAAGGGCTAAGATTCAGCCCAATTCCAGCCACTTTGAACTTCAGAGGACCGCTTTGCTGGTGCCTCTGATTTCATTTTTTGGAGGCACGTGTGCGCTTGCGCATTGGGCTGTTCTGCGTCGTTTTCTCGGTTGTTCAGGCATTTGGCAGCAACCCAATCGCCCCAACTACCACCTTGTCCGCCGAGACAGAAAATAACACCAGTGCCGCCGCTACATTTCAGGCTCAGAGCAACGGCAACGTTGCCCCTGGGAACGCAAGTAAGGTCGCGACCAATTCGCTGCTTTACAACGGATCGACTACAGCCGTTTACGCGCACTTCATGCCCTGGTTCGGTGTGAGCTACCACATGAATGTTGGATACAACTCGGCGGATCCCGCGCAGGTGAAGGCACAGGTCACAGATATGTTGAGCCGCGGCATCTCGGGCGTGATTATCGACTGGTACGGTCCAAATGCAAAACAGGAAAACGCAAGCAGCCTGGCAATGATGCAGGAAGCACAGTCTCGGAATGGTGCGTTCCAGTTCGCAATCATGGAAGACGCCGGAGCAATCAAGAACTGCGCGAACACCGCAGGTTGCGACATCACTGCAGCGCTGATCAACGACCTAAACTACATCACGCAGACGTTTATCAGCTCTCCCGCATACATTCGCTGGAATGGCAATCCTGTTGTGTTCTATTTCGGCGTGGAAAGCTACAGCATCGACTGGACGCGGGTTCGTGCCAACACAGCTTCCAACCTCAAGTTTATTTTTCAGAATACCGGTGGATTCACCCGAACCTATTCGGATGGCGGATTCTCGTGGGTACAGCCCGGCGACGTAACCGCTACCGATCCCATGAGCCTGAGCTACATGACGAACTTCTATCAGACCGCTCAGAACTACTCGACAAAATTGCCGGTAGGTGCGAGTTATAAAGGCTTTGACGACACGCTTGCATCGTGGACCGCGAACCGTCACATGCAGCAGCAGTGCGGACAAACGTGGCTCGCCACGTTCAACAAGGCAAATAGTTTGTGGTCAACCGCTGACCAGCTAGCGTGGTTCCAGCTTGTCACGTGGAACGACTATGAAGAAGGTACTGAGATTGAAACCGGTATCGATAACTGCGTCGGCATTACGGCTTCAGCGACTGGCGATGCACTGAATTGGACGATCACCGGTGACGAAAGCACGATAGACCATTACACGGCATTTATCAGCAGCGACGGTACGAATCTGATGTCACTTGGCGACTTCCCTGCCGGCACTCGCACGGTCAATCTAGCGTCGTTTGCATTTGATCCTGGCACGTATTCGATCTACGTAAAGGCGGTAGGCAAGCCATCGATTCTGAATCACATGTCGGCAGCAGCAACTTACACCACCGCCGCACCGACTCCGCAACCACCTGTAGCGAAACTTTCGCTCTCTCCCGGATCGGGAACAGCTCCGCTCACCGTCACAGCCTCTACCGCGTCGTCTACCGATCCGCAGGGCAGCGCGCTTAGCTCGAGCGTCGACTTCGGCGATGGCACTGCGATGGCCGGCCCAACCGCGTCGCACACCTACGCGAATGCAGGGACTTACACGGTGAGGGCAACGGTCTCAAATGCAATGGGATTGTCGTCGCAAGCTTCTGGCACTGTCTCTGTAACCGCGCCCGCGCCGCCGGCATCCGTCACAATCGCGCAGCCTGCAAACAACAGCACGGTGACAAGTCCCATTCACGTTGTCGCTAACGGCACAGCTCCAAGTGGTGTGGACGCGCTACAGATCTATCTCGACGGCACTCTGGTATTCCAGGCAAATGCTTCATCGTTTGACACGACTGTGCCCACAAATCCCGGAACCCATCGAGTGGTAGTGAAGCTCTGGGACAAGCTAGGTGCAGCCTACATGCAAGTGGTCAATGTTACGGTTGCAACACCGCTTGCCACCTCGCTAACGCTCAGCTCCTCTTCAATCACGACTGGAGCAAGCGTCACCGGCACCGTGACCGCAACTTCGGGAACGATGACAAGCTCGCAAATCGATTGGGGCGATGGTACGAGCTCGGCTGGCCCGAGCGCCTCACACGTTTACTCAGCGGCGGGGAGCTACACGATCACGTCTACCGCTACAGCAAGCGTCGGACCGTCGTCGCAGGCCTCCGCAAGCGTCACAGTAAGCGCTCCAGCCGCTACTTTGAACGTTGTGCAACCAGCCAACGGAGCAACTATGCATGCGCCTATTCACGTAGTCGCGAATGGCTCCGCGCCAAGCGGCGTGGATGCAATGCAGATTTATCTGGATGGCGCACTCGTCTATCAGGCAAATGCAAGCTCGTTCGACACGACTGTGCCCGCTGCGGCCGGAACTCATGCGGTTGTAGTGAAGCTCTGGGACAAACTCGGCCTCGCATATAAGAAATCCGTCAGCGTAACAGTGGTGCCGAACCTGGTGACATCGCTATCTTTGAGTTCGACATCGATTGCTCCGGGCGCAAGCGTTTCCGCTACGCTGGCGGCAACATCCGGTACAATCGCGACCTCAATGATTCAGTGGGGCGATGGCAGCACGTCCGCCGGCCCATCGGCTACGCATACCTACGCGGCCGCGGGAACTTATGCCATTACGGGAATCGCGTCTGATGTGGTAGGAGCGGCCGTACCTGTCACCGCCAGCGTCACCGTGCAGGCCAAGGCGATGGTAGTAATGCAGTCGCCAACACCCAACAGCAGCGTCTCGACGTCAGTACACGTGCAAGGCTACTCCAGCTCGCCGTATGGGATCGTCGCCATGCAGGTCTACCTCGATCGGAGACTAATCTACAAGAACTCTCTAAGTCAGGTGGACACCTTCATCAACGTCTCGGTGGGGACGCATCGCATCACGCTCAAAGCATGGGACGGCTCCGGCGCGGCTTACACGCAGCAAGCATATGTAACCGCGAATTAGCCGTGGTATTAGTCTGGTAGAGACGCTCACCGCGACGGGCGTCTCCACCAAATGAGCGCACGTTGACAGGCAAATCCCGCAGCGGCGACAATATGTAAGCAGCCCGTCCAACCGCGGTTCGCGAGCTATTCCACAGGCGAACTCCGAGCGGTATGAACGTTTCCAGGCCGAAGTGGCGGAATTGGCAGACGCGCATGGTTCAGGTCCATGTACTCGCAAGGGTGTGGGGGTTCGAGTCCCTTCTTCGGCACCAAACATCTCACAGTTTCATTAACATTGGTCGATGAAGTGGCGGCAGAATCACGGCTATCCCTAATGGACACGCCGCATGGTTATCTCCAAGTGCGACGGCTCCAGATGCTCACCGTTGTCTGGATGTCCATCGAGGTGGCGGTCTCAATCTATGCTGCGGTACGGGCGCATAGCATCGCGCTCATCGGATTTGGCGGCGACAGCGTAATTGAACTTGCCTCTGCGACCGCCGTTCTGGCCCGCTTTGCTTCAGGAGGTCGGTTCATCAGTGAGCGCCAGGCCTCCAAAACTATGGCATGGCTGCTGTTCGCATTGGCGGCATTCATAGCAACTGCCTCGATTTATTCGCTGTTTGGTGATCTGAAGCCGCAAACCAGCTACTTGGGGATGCTTTTGCTTTTTGCTGCAGCAGTAGTGATGCCTTGGCTTGCGGCACAGAAACGAAGACTCGCTGCGGAAATTCAAAGTTCCTCGCTACGCGCCGATGCCATTCAGAGTTCGGTTTGCGGATATCTGGCCTGGATCGCTCTCGCCGGGCTCGCACTCAACGCTGCCTTTGGACTCTGGTGGGCCGATTCAGTCGCCGCCCTCGGGCTATTGCCCATCGTCATCAAAGAGGGAATCGAAGCTCTCCGCGGCGATCCTTGCTGCTGCAACTAGACAAGTTGCACGAGGGCCGCCCCTAGTGCTGCGAACTACTCAACGAGCTGCTGCGTTCGCCAGAACGCCACGAACTGTGATCTCTTTCGTCGCCTTCTGCTGTTCGTTTTTCGCCTTAGCGCCGAAGCCGAGAGTCGCTGTCCACAATGCCGCTACGCCGGTCCAATACACGGCATCCGCTTCGCTCCTCGCACAATAGACAATCGTTCCGCCCATCGTTGCCACGATCGCACAAAAGACCGCCGCCACACCGTTGATGAGGTAACTCAGACGCGTGGATGAGGGCCCCTTGCCGCGAGTGCCTGAAATCAGACCGAAGAAGAATTCTTTCATGACCGCCCCTTTGTCTCTCTTACGTGCATGCGATTCGCAGTAGATTTTCAGAATCGCATTAACACTGGATTGCGAGTTACAGAGGTAATCCGGAGCAGCATTCATGCATCGCGACCAGGAATAATCTTGTGAACCGAACGGTTAATTCCTGCGAGTCGCTTTAACCCAAGGGCTGGAAAACGCATTCCCATTTGCGGACGCAACTGTTTTCTCGTCACGTATTCGTGTGATTTGCACGGAATAAGGTCTCCAAAGTGGCTAAAAAAGAGGCCCGCCGGAGCGGGCCTCTTTGAGTCAAACGAAAGGTTTAGTGGTTGTCGTCGCCGCGTACTGCGACCATCGTGTAAGTCGTCCCGTTGAAGAACACGAGTCCGCGCACACGGATGGAGGCGCCAGCGCTAGGCGTGGTTTCCAGGGTTGCGCCGTTAGCCAGGATCACCGGCACACTTGTCGCGCCACTCAACGTACCAAAAGCGGACGTGGAGCTGATGTTGAGCGTGAAGCCTGCGGACGTCGGCGCTGGCGAAGCAGCAACTGTGCCAACCAAGGCTTGTTCGCGCAGTTTCACCTTGGAAGCAATCAACGGAGCGGAAGAGCTGCTGGCATCGGCTTCAATGCGCTGGCCTTTCCCGATGTGGGTTGCGTCAAAGATCGGCGCGTTCGTGATGTTGAGCTTGTCAAAGCGAGTGCTGAACACCGTGCTCGAGTTGACACTGACATCGACCGTGACTGGCGAATTCGAAGAACCGGTCGAATCCATCTGGTGAACGATGGTGATCTTGCTCAACGGGCTATCGAGTGCAGAGATGAGTCCTTCGACCTCTACGCCGTTGCGATCGCCTTCCCGCTCAACTTTAGTCGCTAGTTTTGTTCCATCCGACTTAGTGATTCCGGCGACCTCCACGATATCTCCCATCTTCAGGTCAGAGAGTTGAGCGATGCCGTCCTGGAACCTGGTGGTTGAGTCGGTGGCAAAGGTAATAGGTCCCGTTCTGGTTTGGATCGTGAAGTTCGGAGCGGCGATGGAAGTCACGCTGCCGTGAACATCCTCGATCTCTCCGTCGTCGTCATTCTCGTTGTTCTGATTCGGGGCAACTGTGGACGTGCTCACGTTGAACTTGGGAGCAATCGTTGCACTGGTTCCGTTGATCGTGACCGAGTTCGCCAGGTCAAGATCGAAATTGAGGAACATCGGCGAAGTTCCGACCGTCACGTTGGGACTGAAACTAACGTTCACGGTCGTCGAGGAGAGTGTTGGCGTGAGCTTGGTCGCGACTCCGCCCACGATCGCAACTACTTCCGGATTGGAAACCATCACGCTAGCGCCGTTATATGTTCCCGGCGGAACATGGGCCAGCGTAAGAGGTTCGAAGGCCCCGGCTTGGTGGCTGAATTCAACCTCCGCCGGTCCGCTGAGAAGATTCGCCGTGTCGGTGGTACCGCTGGCGCCGGTCAGGATAATCGAGCTGATCGTCAGTTCGAATTTGGCGATGTGGTCGTTAACCGCATCCCCAGTCTGCAGCGTCATGGGTGTGCCGGTCATTTGGACAGGACCATTGCCACTTCCGCCGCAGCCTGACAGATATACAAACATTAGACTGATGAGGACAAACAGAAATGCCCGCTTCATTAAACCTCCAAATTTGGGTCGTTTTGATAGAACCAGACGAAAGTGGCGGGGAGAAAACGTGTGACGAATTACCAATAGGCTACAACCCAGCTCCAGCCTGATGCAATGAACGTAAGACCGTGGGACTCTTTTGTTAGGACAATGGACGAAAGTGGCCTATCTATCCCTTGTTTTTTTCCTTTTATTTCTATTTTGGGACAAAAGATTTGTGATAAAGTGCGTCCGGAGAACAGCCCTTGTCGTCCGTGTCAGTAGCCTGCCCTGAGCACAGCCATGGGTGTTGGGTTCAGCCCTAGCCGAGTGCTGAGCGCTTGTTTTCTACAGCTTCTTCCAACCCATTCGTGAACTGCCGAGACGGAGATCGGGCAAGGCAGCCTGCATTCGCTTGAGGTCGTCGGGCTGAAGCAAGTCTTTCGCGAGTTCTTCGGCGGTTGCCCTTGCGTCTTCCAGAACTTTCTTTCCAGTGGCGGTAATCGACGTGAAGCCGACGCGCGCGTCATTGGGGTCTCGGCGGCGCTTCACCAAACCGATCTTTTCCAGTGGAATCAGGATTCTGGTTACCGCCGACTGAGTAAGCCCCAGCCTCTCCGCAAGATCAACTCGGCGAATGACTCCCGACGGGCTCTGCTCAACTTCAGTGAGCACTGCCAGATCCACGAAGCTGAGCCCGTGAAAAGCGCCCAGACGGCCGTCCATGCGGCGGTTCACCTCGGCCAGGATTCGGGCGAGCCGTAACAGCACATCAACACGTGAATGAGATGTACTTGACATATCAATTAGTATAACACACACAGCTGCCCCAAAAGCACCGCCGACGACAACCTCTAGCGTCGGTTGAGATCTTGGCCTTAGCTGTAACTTCCCGAACAGGCACTCATCCAGAGTGACGAAGTAGACCATCCTCGCACGCTAGTCTTAATCCTTGAATAAACAGACAGTCTTCCTAGGACATGGGATGGCGGATGACATCGAAAATCAGTTTTTGTAGCTCAAAAATCCCTTCCCGGACGCCCGCGCGAGTCTCCCACCAGGAATCCAAGTTGAAATCGGCGTACGGGGAGCTATCAATGGTGACTGTAGTCTGATGTCCCCGTAGGGAACGCCGCATGATTCGGCTCAGCCGTCGTGAGTGATCTCCCGACGTGACCAAAACAACGGAATGATAGTGTTGCTCGTCGCACCATTGCGGAAGGATTTCCCCTTCCTGCTGACTTCCAGACGCGCCCCGCGGAATTAGCACGACGTTGTCCACACCCAACATTTGTAGCTGGTGAATGGATATCGCGCCCTGGTCGTGATATGGCAGGCCACGCCGCAAAAACTCGCGGTCGACAGCGGTAGGGGGATCTGTGAAGACTGCGACTCGACTGGATACCCCACGATGGACCAGGTTTGCTGCCTCGAGCGTGCCTGCGCCGTCAGCATCAATCGCCACCACAATAATGTCGGCTGATTTTGGCAAAGGCTGCTGAATGGCAATTAGCCGTCCGATCGAGCGCAAAGCGTAATTTCGACTATTGCGAGCGGAGAACGCGAGAATAGTCAAACACAGAACTGCGCCGAAAAACCAGCGCCAGTTCCGAGAACGGGCGCGCAATGATGATTCGCAAGCCGTCGGATCGTGCCTGTCGCGCCGATGGAAATCTTCTGATACTTGAATCGCCCACCTGTCTCAAGGATGGTCCCGAGCGCCATGCCGTGCTGACACAGATCGCACTCAGGAGTCTTTACTGCAACTTACTTTATTCTGGGCAATACCGCCAGATGTCGGTCGAGATTTTATTTTCAAGTTGGAAGCTCCCGAAACGGAACCCATGAAGGCAACGAACTCGACAAGTCCTCACAAGCCCACCGTTGAAAACCACAAGGTTAGGGCACCCGGCGACAATTCTCCGGATTCGCGCGGGTTTGTTGGCAGAAACTGGAACAATCTCCTAAACGCGAACTGGGGGATTCAGGCTGAAGCTTCCGTCAGTATTTATCCGGATCTTAAATTCAAACACGATCCAACGGAACAAGGCGATCACATGAAAAGGTTCATCATCACAGGCGCGCCGGGTGCAGGCAAGACAGCGATCATCCGTCAGTTAGAGCTCGATGGCTTCGGCGTAGTTGAAGAGGCAGCGACTGACGTCATCGCCGCGGCGCAGGCTCGGGGCACACCCCAGCCCTGGACTGATCCTTCATTCATTGATGTGGTCGCTGATCTGCAAAAGCAGCGTCAGATTCGCGCGTCTTATCAACCGGATGATGTTCAATTTCACGACCGTTGCGTTGTCTGTACCGCCGCGTTGGCTGTCTATCTTGGGTATCCTTTCTCACCATTTCTTACCAGCGAACTGGAGCGCATCAAAGAGGACGCAATCTACGAGAACCCCGTCTTCTTCATACGGAACCTCGGCTTCATCACGCCGACTGCAGCGCGGCGGATCAGCTTCGAGGAGACGCTACGTTTCGAAAGAATCCATGAAGAGACTTACTTGGGCTTCGGTTTCGAACTCGTGTCAGTAGAACCAGGAGATCTGCTCGAACGAGTCGGCGTAATCAGAGCAGCAATTCGCTAGCCGGTGCCCACCTTCTCATCAACGAGCGCCATCTGGACGCTTTCTACCACCCAGCCGCATCTATCCGTTCAATAGTCTGTTGTGACAGAATCCCGACAGCGCAAAGGAGATCCTATGAGATGGTTCACATGGCGAAAGCGCGATGACGCGGTAGATGGGACAACGAAGGTCTCTATGTACACACTGTCGATCTGTCCATCGTGCAACAAAGCGAAGAAATTCTTCGCCGATCGGCGCATCCCATTCCAGTTCACCAACTACGATCTGGCCGACCAGGCCACGCAGGACAAGATCATGCACGAGTTCGAAGCTGAGGAAGTCGAGGCCTTTCCCTTCGTTCGTATCGGCGACCAGACCGTTCAGGGATACGATCCAAAACGTTACGCCAAGCTGCTGGGTAACAAAGCCTGAAGGAAGTGCGAACGTTGCTGTTGCAGTTTAACTTCAACGGGTAGCGCACCCTTCGCCATTTCCTAGTCTTCTTGCTTGCGATTTCTAAAAGTGAGTGCCGGACTCTTCGTGCCTTTTGCAGGGGGCGGGAATGGGTGGCTACCAAAACGGCATCGTTGAAATTTCCTTTGTCGCCTTCCCGAAACGGAACTCGGCCAAGAAACTAAATCGACACGTCCTCGTAGACCACCCTTTGTCCCGGTTGTTCGGTCTCGCTCGGCCACGTCCCACAATCGGACAGCGGGGCGGGGATTGGGAACGGGCGATCCCGCTAAGTACCGCGCTAGCATTCGCTTAGCGGACCGCTACGGATGGTCGAGAAGGTGCTCTGAATAGATCTAACAGATCCCTCGTTCTCAACAGATCCTAAGAGGTGCGTGGATGACCACCTTGTGGCAAGACGCGCGGTACAGCCTGCGGATGATCGCCAAGTCGCCAGGATTTGCGGCGATTGCCATTCTTACGCTTGCACTGGGCATCGGCGCGAACACCACGATCTTCAGTTGGATCAACTCGACATTGCTGAATCCCATTCCCGGGCTGGCGACTCCCCAGGAGGTGGTGTCGCTGTCGCTAAGCCGCAACGGGGAGAACCCCTTTCCGTTTACCTATCCCGATATCGAGGCTATGCGCGACGGGCAGCAGAGTTTTACGGGTATCACGGCGGCCAACGTCACTCCGATGAGCCTGACTGGCACAGGCAAGCCGCAGCGCGTCTGGGGCGTTTTGGCGTCAGCGAATTATTTTGACGTGCTGGGGGTGCGGCCGATCCTGGGGCGTGGATTTTTGCCGGCCGAGGACCAAACGCCGGGCGGCGCGCCGGTGGCTGTGATCAGCTACCGGTTGTGGCAAACGCATTTCGGGGGCAATCCGGACATCGTGGGCCAGACGATGGAACTCAATCAGCATCCCTACACGATTGTCGGCGTAGCGCCCGCGGTGTTCCAGGGGAGCCAGACCGGGTTTCGTTCGGAAATCTGGATTCCGGTCATGATGGCTCCGCAATTGTCGCCGCTGGGCGACCTGCTTCATGATCACCACTATTTCTGGCTGTTCGTCCTCGGGCGATTGAAACCTGGCGTCGTGCCCCAGCAGGCAGAACAGGAAATGACGCTGCGGCTGCAGCAGGAGGTAAAGAATTATCCGGAAGAGCACCGAGGACACGACGCCGTCACTGTGTATCCGTTGTGGCGCAGCCCATTTGGCGCGAATCAGTTTCTCTCAAAGCTGCTGCCGATGCTGATGACCATCGCGGGGCTCGTGCTGCTGCTGGCTTGTGCGAACGTAGCGAACTTGATGCTGGTGCGGTCCGTGGCGCGGCGGCGCGAGATTGCGGTTCGCATGTCGCTGGGTGCAAGCCGGTGGCGGCTGGTGCGGCAACTCCTGGTGGAAAGCCTGGTGCTGGCACTGGCGGGAGGGACGGTCGCGTTCTTGATGACATTCTGGACCGCGGGAACCTTCATGAAGTTCCTGCCGACCACGGATTTCCCGATCTCGCTCAGCGTCCGGGCAGATCGGACCGTCTTGCTTGCGACCATGGTGATCTCGTTACTCACCGGCGTCATTTTTGGGATTCTGCCCGCGCTTCGGTCTTCGAGTGAAGCCCCGGCGGGGGTGTTGAAAGAGGATACGGGGAGCGCATCGGGAGGACTGCGGAAGGCGCGGCTGGCGAGCGGGCTGGTCGTAGCGCAAATTTCACTGTCACTGCTCCTCCTCATCTGCGCCGGGCTGTTCATCCGCAGCTTCAAGAGCGCGCAGACAATCGATCCAGGATTCAATCCACATAACGTGCTCATCGCTTCCTACGATCTCTTTACCGCAGGATATTCACAGGACAAGGGAGCTGCATTCGATCGCCAACTCATCGCGAAGCTGGAAACTCTGCCGGGCGTTCAGTCGGTGGCCCTGTCGAGTCGTACGCCACTGGGATTAGGCGGCGGCGGCTCCACCAGCGTAAAGCCCGAGGGCTACGTATTGCGGCCGAACGAATCGATGGAGACACAGGTGGCGATCATCACGCCGAATTATTTCCAGACGATCCAGATTCCGATGGTGAAAGGCCGCGACTTCACGCTGCAGGATGCCGAGAAAACACAACGCGTAGTGATCGTCAACGAAACGTTTGCCGAGCGCTACTGGCCGAATCAGGAAGCAGTGGGCAAGCAACTCAACTCGGACTTGACGCACGAATGGTTCACGGTAGTCGGTGTGGCGCGGAACAGCAAAGTAAACGACTTAAATGAAAAGGCAACGCCTTTCGTGTATCTACCGCTGTATCAGGTTTACCGGGCCAACATGATCGTCACTGCGCGGGTCACAGGCGATCCGCTGGCCTTCGGCAAGACGCTCGAGAAAGCCATCCATGAACTGAATCCTGAACTCGTGGTGTTCGATGTGACCACACTCGAATTGCGCGAGCAAATCGCCAGCATCGGCCAGCGCATCGCGGGAACGTTCGTAGGCGCATTCGGGCTGCTAGCGCTGGTCCTCGCAGGCGTGGGAATTTACGGCGTCACCGCCTACACCACGCGGCAGCGCACCCACGAATTCGGCATCCGCGTAGCGCTTGGGGCAAGCAAAGAAGATATTCTGCGGCTGGTGTTCGGCTACGGCTTGCGCTTAACACTCGCCGGCGTGATCCTGGGCTTGGCAGCCTCATTTGCGCTGACGCGCTTCTTGCGTGGCATGCTGCTGGGCGTGACCAGCACCGATGCGCTGACCTTTTCCAGCGTGGCGATCCTGCTCTGCGCCGTGGCCTTCTTCGCGTGCTTCATCCCCGCGCGCCGCGCCATGCGCGTAAACCCGATCGTCGCACTGCGCTACGAATAGAGGACGAGCGGCGCACGCTCCGACGCGCGCCGTAAAGCCGCAAACGATTGGTACGACAACACGCTCGTCAGCCGCCTGAATCACAAACTCACCGGATGCATCATCCTTGTCATGCAGCGTCTGCACGAGGACGACCTCGTCGGCCACGTGCTCGATACCGAACGCCGGCAGGCCATCGACATCGAACCGAAATGGAAGGTCGTGCGCTTCCCCGCCATCGCCGAGGAAGACGAGCGCTACGAAGTCCCGCGTTTCTCCAAGACTCTGTTCTACGGCCGCCGCAAAGGCGAGGTACTCCATCCCGAAAGGGAACCAATGGAGGTCCTCGAGCAACTGCGCGAGACGCAAGGCGAGTACACCTTCGCCGGACAGTACCAGCAATCTCCTGCGCCATTAGGCGGAGGCTTGGTAAAGCTTCGCTGGTTCAAGACCTACGCAGAACCATTTGCGGTAGCGAATGGTGCTGTTTCGGTAGCGAGTGGGGCGTTTGCTTTGCTTCCCGAGAAGTTCGACTTCATCTTCCAGAGCTGGGACACGGCCAACAAAGCCAGCGAGCTGAGCGATTACAGCGTCTGCACCACCTGGGGCGTCAGAACCGATCGCAGTAGCGATCGGGTTGCTCCGCCCGCAGCCGCGGCGGATGGCGTCAGTACCGGCGGCGGTAGCCGCTGGGTCAAGGGCAGCGGAGCGGGCAATGGGGGAGAGCTGTTCCTACTCCACGTCTATCGCGCACGGCTGGAGTATCCCGAATTGAAACGCATGGTCCGTACGCATGCCGCACTATGGGAGGCGAAGAACGTGCTGATCGAAGACAAAGCCTCGGGCACGCAGCTTTGCCAGGAGCTGATCCAGGAGGGCATGCACAGCGTCAAGAAGTGCCAGTCAACGCTGGACAAAGGGACGCGTATGCTCACCGTTACTCCCACGATCGAGAACGGCTTCGTCTACCTGCCGGAGAAAGCTCCGTGGCTGTCGCAGTATCTGCACGAGATGGCAACGTTCCCAAACGGGAAACACGACGACCAGGCGGACTCCACCTCACAGGCGCTCGACTGGATCAAGAGTCACCTGTTCGAGCCCTCGTGGATCGTGTACTACCGCGAACAGGTCCTCACGCAGTGGCGCCAGGGAGTCATCCGGTGGGATGAGCTGTCAGACTTCGTGCAAAAGTACATCATCGACCACGGCTTGGATGGTCCACGGCCAGGCCAGCAAGGAATACCGTAGATGGCTTATTGCTGAATGCTCGAGTGCTGAATGCTCGAGTGCTGAATGCCTGCACTTCTCGATTTGGGAATGCGACCGCACGGGGGTTTCGCTATCGGCCCGGAAGGATTGACCGCCCAGACCTCAAGCTGCCCAATGTGAGGCCAGCAGTACTCGATCCGCGGACTGGTACAAACTCACGCCGTGAAATGCGTCACGCCGGCATACCGACTCGGGAACGTCCCGTCTGGAAGCTGTGAAAAAATTGATTTCTGAGGAATAGCCAATTTACGTAAGCAAAAATTTGGCGTTTAAATGCCCTACAAGCGATTCCCGGCACATCGGCAGACATTTCTGGTCAGCCGGAAAAATGGGAGAATCAATTTTTTCACAGCTTCCAGTCCCTGCCATCCAGCGAAACATGGAAGGAACTTCTCCTTCTAACTAACATGGTTTTGCTAAATCTCATCTGCTAATCACGGTGACTTTTTCAACACCCGCGCCTTGATTACATCAATTGAGCATCTGAGTTCACCTTCGACGCGGCCAACAATCAGCGGAGATTTGCTGGCGGTGGGAGAATTGGGGAAGTTCCTACAGCGGCCCATGGGGTTGCTTTAACGTCCCGCGCTGGAATTACATGAGCTACGAGGTAATGGAATCAACGCCAGGTGAAGGTGCGCTTTGCACACTGAAAGACAACGGCTACAATCCACCATTCTAAGGAGATGAAAATGAAACGAGCACTAGCAATTGCAGTTCTGGGCCTAGCATTCGTCTGTACGTCAAGAGCGCAAGATAGAACAAATGGCGGATTTTCTGACACATTCGCATTCGATAAGAACAGACAGATCACTTCATGGGACGGATCTGACCCAAGCAATCCGCCATATCCATACGAGATGGGCGCGGTCAGTTTGATGACTGATTTCAGCCACAATTACGGCTCGGCCATCAGCGCACCATTCCAGCTCGGTTACCTGAACAATGGCGACTTAAGTCCATGCGATCCGCTTACTCTAGGACCGAAGATGTGGACCATCGGCGACGGCACGAACATTGGGGATACGTTCACCCAGCACGGGACTACGACCTGCCCATACTTCACGGGAGAATGGGGCACCTATAATAATAGCAACAATCGGCTGGATGGCTTCAGCGTTGATGCTACATACGACATCGTTCAAGGACCGCGCACATGCCCGCGCTTCCACCCTTGTTACTACCCACATCTAACAGTGCTAGTCGGGGGCACTGGCACAATCACGGACACGATCATCAACCAATGATTTTAAGCCTTAAAATCTCATGCTCAAGATCGACAAGGATGCTCACGGAACCGGCTGGGTTCAAAGACCCACGCAGCTACGTCGGGTAGGCTGACCAGCTGGTAGTACGCCTGCCGCACCGTCATGGGGTGATATTCCGAAAGTACCGTATGGATTTCCGTGCGAAAAGTCTCCATCTCCCGGGCGCTTCGGACGGGTGGCCCCGCCTTTCCCCTTTCGGTTTTATTCCCAATTTCCATCGACTGGGTGCCCCGTTCTCGCGCGCTATTCGCGAGGGCGGGGTTAGAGGATGTCGGTCATTCCAGTTTTTGCTTCTTCTTATCGGTCATGGCTACGTGTATTGGGTGTTGTCGAAGAAAGACAAATTCGAAACCAGGGTCGCACATATTCTCTTACCCCGCCCTCGCGAACACCGCGCGAGAACGGGGCACCCTCACGTGTGGAAGTCGGATACGCAAAACCAATACGGGAAGAAGGCCGGGCCACCCGTCCGGACACATCTTCGGCAGGAAGGAAACGAAAAGGAGCATGATGCGATTTGCAAAGATCGAAAAGATTGCAGCCAGAGTTGCAGTGGGAGCGCTTGCGCTCGTGAGTTTGCTGAGCATGACTGTGAGCACGCGGGCACAGGAGGCAGAGAGGCCCTATCCGAAGATGCTGCCACTTTCGCAGTATTTAATGGACCGGAATGCGGCAATCGCGCTGGCGCGAAGCGCCGCTCCGGAGGGCATTTCAAAGGATGCGTCTGTTTTGGTGCTGACGCCCAAAGGCTGGGAAACA